>CAIRAF010000040.1 GCA_903876465.1 uncultured bacterium
CCAATCATCATGCAGCGAGGTAGGTGGTCAAAGACCGATACGGTTATGAGATATCTAGAGCACTCTAACCATATATAAAAGATACTATTTACTATGCCAAAGATTAACTTCATTTTTAAGCGCTTGAAGATATTCCAAGGCATACGGTGAATCCTCAACCGGAGCCCAAGGAGCAAGCTCTTTTGATAATAAGGGATTGAATGGACCCCTTTTAACTTCGAACAATATTGCAGATGTACTCAATGCTAATACCGTATGCCAAACATTCGGAGGTATGTCTACCCCAACCCCACAATCATCATCAGAACCACAATATACTTCAGATCCAAATTTAGTAACACTTAATATCCTTCCTTCAACATCAAAAATTAGTAAAGCGAATAAACCCCTAACAGCTATCAGACATTCACTTTTTGGATCCAGTGAGTGTCGATGTGGAGGTATGTAGCTATCGATGTGTATTGCATTGAATAAACGCTGACAAGGATCAGAATAATCTTCATGTACATTGTAATTCTGCCTTTTTCTGGTACTTAAAAGACTATCACCTACTAAGCCCCTAAGAAAAGCATTGCAAAATAGCTTAATGCTCATGATTGAGAGCATTAATTATCTGTTTAGCAGCCCTCTCCGTTGAAAAAAGATTTTGAGCTAGATTTTTGCAACGAATTGATATCTCTTGATCATTTTTTAATGACTGTATCAATGCGTCGGTAACTGACTTTAATTCAACCGCATCGAATCCAACATAGCTCGCTCCAATATGATTTTCGCTAATCAGTTCCGCTAGATCATTACCCGGGTTCAGCCTCGCAAGCACAGGCAATCCTGCTTCAATATAGGATAAAAACTTTCCAGGAATATTATTTGACTTGTGACGAGGGTCTAACGCAACCAATCCTATGTCACACTGAGCATATAGAGCAGGAATTTGAGCGGAATCAATCTCGTCAAAAAAAATAATGTTGGCGAGCTCACGTTGCTCCGCTAACAACTTTAAACGAGGAAACTCGCTACCCCTACCTACGAATACAAAACCAACTTCGTACTGCTCCCTAAACAATTCAACAAGGTTCATTATTAAATCAAAGTCTTGTGCCACCCCCATGTTGCCGGCATACACAAAAATTATCCTATCGGCTAACTGGGTTTTCTCTAGATTTATAGAACAAGAAATATTCATATCTCCGGGGGTAGTCCAATTCCATAGCAACTCCACCTTTGATTTGAATCGCTCTAAAAATCCATCATTAAAATATTTAAAATTTCCCGGGGCCTGAATGCCAATACGATCAGCTACCTTATATTGATAAAACTCAATAAATTTAAGAATATAGTATGGCAGCCTTTTCTTCATTAAACCTAAATCTACCGCCCAGTCTGGAAACATATCCCTTAGCACCAAATAGGCTGGACATCCATATCTTTTTTTAAGTCTGGAAATTAATGGTCCAAAAAAGATGCTCGGCGAATACCAAACAATTCCATCAAAACTTTCATTAATGATTGGGGATGAGCCTAATCGATAAAAAATAACATAAGGTGTAATAAATTCTGCAAACGTCCTCCTTATGTATCCCATATCATTAGTTTTTGGAGTCCGAATTGATATCAACTTAAATTGATCATATGACTTAGTCTCGCAGCATGTATTGTTTGATGGGGAGGGAATAAGTACTGTGACTTTATGACCCTGCCTATCTAGCTCATAAACTAGCTCACTCATAATGACAGCCGCAGAAGTACGCATGGGAGGAAAAGCGTCTGCAATTACTAGAAATTTCACAACAATATCCCCATATAATTTATACGTCGGCCATTTAGCTAATTAGATCTTGCTTCCAAACTTTACGATTAACAAAATCGGTGTAGCTTTGTATGATTCGCAAAACTTTAAGCGATACATTGGATACATCGTAGTCATTCACGATATTAATATCCCTATCTTGATGACGCTTCTGAGTGCCGAGAATCTCTAATCCCTGAATAATTCGATTGAAATTATTTCCAACCATCATCACAGCACCCTCTTCAAAACCCTCAGGTCGCTCATGTACTTCACGTAAATTCAGAGCTGGAAAATTTAAGATAGATGACTCTTCAGTAATTGTTCCGCTATCCGAAAGCGTGCATATAGCTTCACACTGTAATTTCACATAATCCAAAAATCCAAATGGCTTGCAAAACTGAATTAATGGATTGATTGCAAGCGACAAGGATTCCAAGCGCTTACGAGTTCTTGGGTGGGTAGAAAAAATGATTGGCTTTTGAAAATGTTTTGCTAACAAATTTAATGAATGAATCAAATTTGTTATGTTTTTTTCAGAATCTACATTTTCTTCCCTGTGGGAGCTTACGACAAAATATCCAGCCTTAGTTAAGCCCAGCCTTGAAAGGACTTCAGACCGATCAATTTCACTTTTATAGTAATCCAAAACCTCCTTCATAGGGCTGCCGGTTTTTATAATCTGATCAGGAGGAAATCCCTCTCTCAGCAAATATTCTCGAGCAATGTTGCTATATGTCATATTGATGTCAGATGTATGATCCACAATCTTTCGATTTATCTCTTCTGGAACTCGAAAATCAAAACAGCGATTTCCAGCCTCCATATGAAATACAGGGATCTTTCTTCTCTTGGCTGAAATTGCTGCCAAACAGCTATTGGTATCGCCGAGAATCAACAAAGCTTCCGGCTTGTACTTTTCAAGCACCTCATCTACAGAAATGATAATTTGTCCGATAGTTTCCGCAGCCGTTTTGCCTGCGGCGCCCAAAAATGCATCGGGCTTTCTAATACCTAAATCATTAAAGAAAACTTCATTTAGCTCATAGTCGTAATTTTGACCAGTATGAATAATCAGATGATCACAATGTTCATCGAGTTGAGCCATTACCCTAGACAATCTTATAATTTCTGGTCGCGTTCCCACTACCGTCATGACCTTAAGCTTGTGCATTAAGCGCCTCACGAATGATTTCCAACTTTAAAAGCGTATTTTTAACGCCGTCAATATTCAGTCGATGAGTATTGTGGGAAGTGTAGTCCTCAATTTCAGAAACCTCCATCTCACCCTCTACAAAATACTTCCCGTAATTCAAATCTCTAGAGTCCGATGGAATACGGAAATACTCACCAAGATCTTCGGCCCTTGCCATCTCCTCCCTTGAAACCAACGACTCAAATAACTTCTCACCATGCCTAGTTCCAATAACCTTAATCTCCGATTCTTTATTCAACATTTCTGCCATCGCTTGAGCTAAATCCTGAATTGTTGAAGCTGGAGCCTTTTGAACAAATATATCCCCAGGATTAGCATGTTCAAATGCGTACATCACCAGGTCCACCGATTCATCCAATGACATCAAAAAGCGAGTCATATTTGGATCCGTAATAGTTATAGGCTTATTTGAGCGAATTTGATCCAAAAACAAAGGGATCACGGAGCCTCTAGATGCCATTACATTTCCATATCTAGTAGCACATAAAACTGTTTTTTTGGGATCACAGATTCTTGCTTTAGCTGCCATCACTTTCTCCATCATGGCCTTAGAAATACCCATGGCATTGATTGGGTAGACAGCCTTATCTGTGCTCAAAACCACGCACTTCTTAACCTCATTTTCAATCGCTGATCGCATTACATTTTCTGCGCCCAACACATTCGTACGAATCGCCTCCATTGGATAAAATTCACAAGAAGGGACTTGCTTTAAGGCTGCGGCATGAAATACATAGTCGACCCCAATCATGGCGTCATTAACAGAGTCTAAATTACGTACATCGCCAATATAAAATTTTACTTTTTCATTCTTCAATCGAATGCGCATATCCTCTTGCTTCTTTTCATCCCGGCTAAATATCCGAATCTCTTCAAGATCAGATCGAATAAATCTTTCAAGAACTGCATTTCCAAATGAACCTGTCCCACCTGTAATTAATAGTGTTTTATTTTTTAACATTTATATGCATTCGAAAGATTTATAAAAAATCGTACATGTCTTTAATTAATTTAGGCCATGACATAGGAATAAATCCAGTAGCATTTCTAAACTTACTGGAATCTAAAGATCTATCAATGACCAAGGAGTCGTCAGGAATAATGTCTATTTTCTTGGCATACTGCTTGGCAACAAGCCTCAAAAGCTCATATTTACTAATGGGATCAGAAGACACATGAAATAGACCAGTAAGTTCACGATTTGGAATAACAAAATTCCGTATAACCCTTGCAAGAACAACAGTAGGCAGCCCGGTAAAGACAGCCTGAGTATACCCATTTACCGGACCATTCTGAGACAAGAACCAATTAATAAGACTTCTATTTCCAGACACCTCATGGCCAATAATAGAAGTTCTTATAGTGATTGAGTTTGGATAATAGACCTCACCCATTAATTTAGAGCGCCCGTACAGGTCATCCGCATCCGCAATAGCCTCTTCTGAATACATTCCTTTTGACCCAGAAAAAACACAGTCAGTGCTGATTTGAATAAACCTAGATTGATTCAACTGGCAAATTCTAGCTAATCTATGAGGGAGAATTGAATTTATTGGTAAGGTGTGGATGGGGTCTGCTGATTGCTCTAACTGTTTAACAACCCCAATGCAATTAATAACAATATCTGGCCTAATAGATCCGAATACACCAATTAGGGCATCAAGATCTCCAGCATCAATTCCATAAATTATTTTTTCCTCTATATTGCAAGGGAGAGAATTCAAAGGCATACGATTGCGTGCCGTAGCAAAAACCTCAAATTCGCCTGCATCAGAAAAATCACGCAATAAAGCATTTCCGAGCATCCCGCCGGCACCCAAAATAAGCACTCTCAATTTTTGTTTTATAGGCGAAGATTTATTCATAAATAAAATTTAAAAATTCAGAAGGGGTAACAATTTCTCTTACAGGCAAATTGAAATTTAGAAATTTTTTTATCGTACGAGCTAATGAGTTAGCAGAATTTGGATCGAATGTTAAGATTGGGTTGCATACATCATAAACATAATCTAATTCACTCGCGACAATTGGAATCTTTAACTGAGCCGCCTCTACTAAAGGGATGCCAAATGATTCAGCAAGAGAGGGGTAAATTAACGCACTTGACTCTAGGTAAGACTTTATAAGACCATCTCGAGTAAGTGTTCCAAGATTGATTACCTTAACCCCTAAATTATTAAGTCGTACTATTTCCTCCATTAGACTCGGTGGGGATGATTTTGGGTCCAATGTTAGAGCTAATATTGGAAATAAACCATCCTCGGCGCTTAACTCCCATGCCTTTAACAATAGTCTATGATTCTTATGTGGCAAAGAATCTGCAACATAAATGAAATCATATTTTTTAACATAGGTATGAGAGCTTTCCAATTCAATTTTTTTTATGAACGGGACAACCTCAACTTTATGAAATATTTTTTTATGCAGAAAGGATTTTTCAATCCAAGTTGTTAGATCACTTTTCATTGTCTCAGTTTGTA
>CAIRAF010000041.1 GCA_903876465.1 uncultured bacterium
ACTGCTATGACTGAGGCTGTAGCCCTTTTGACGATCATGGATAAGGTTTATAAGCCGATCAAGAAAGAGTGGCTCGATAATAGTGCAGAGCAGGGTGGGGTAAAATAACTCACCGACATAAATTTACGGTCCAAACAGATGCTTGGTTCACCTGATAACGCCTGTTAAGTCCCTGTTTTCCTTGCCCGTACTAGCGGTGAATTAGCGGGCACTCACCTGATAGATCAGGAAAATAACAGGTGAGTCGGTCCACGAATAATTTACGGTGATTACGGTCGTCGGTAGGGTCACTTGAAATAGTGAATGAGAGTGTAGGGTAACGCCCTAAAGTTACCCGTTAATACGGGAAATTAACGGGAAGGCCTTTTTGTGAGAGATAGTGAGTGAGACTGTGGGGTAGCACCGTTTAAAAACGGTGAAAAAACGGTGGTCAACCTCCATTTAAAATGGTCGGAAAATGGCTGACACCTGCATTTGCAGGTAAAATGCAGGAGTAGAATTATTTATCAGATATAGTGAGCGTAGGTGTAGGGTAACAATCTTTGAAGCTCGGAATGTAGATCGTAGCGTCATCGATTCGCTCGAATATTTTGTGAACTCGCGCGACCACGCGACCCTACTTTTTAGTAAAATCTATCGCTTGACTTCAATTTTAGTATAATATATCATTCAAATATACGTTTGAATGTATTTTGCGCGTTTAGTTAATTTATTATCAATTAATCAATTAAATTTATGAAAAACGAAAGTAACAATGATCGTATTGTTCGTGCAATTATAGGTGTCATCTTGATTGTCATAGGTTACTTAACTTCAGGATCTCTCTCGATACTCTCCTACATAGTTGGAATAATCACATTATTTACTTCAATAACTGGTTTCTGTTTACTTTATAAGCTTATTGGCATTTCGACAAAAAAGTAATTTATGAAGAAGAATCTATATATAGGATCAGGTATTGTCGTGGTTATTGCAGTCCTGTTCTTTTTGGTAAGTAGTTTTGGTGGACCATCTTCGTCTGGTAATGGCACCTATAATACATTACTTAGTTCGCAAGACTTTATGACAACATTTAAAGCCACTGCGAACGCTGAACTTGTTGACGTAAGAACTCCAGCAGAATTTGACGCGGGCCACATCGCAGGCGCGATAGATATTGATTATGAGGGTTCTGGTTTTGAAACAGCAGTGAAGGCGCTTGATCCTTCAAAAACATACTTTGTCTACTGCCGTTCAGGAAATAGGTCAGGACAAGCTACTGCCATAATGCAAAGAGATGGAATAGTGCACATATATCAGCTACAAGGAGGTATCAATGCTGCTCCAGCGTTATTACAGTAAAGTTATGAACATTAAGCAAAACAAAGTAGAGGCTTTGGCTAAGAAGCTTCTCGTAGCTGGGGATTCAACAAGGCTCAAAATCTTATGTATTATTTTTGATGATAAGAAGGTCTGTGTATCAGAGATTGCCAAAAAACTTGATATGAGCGTTGCTATTGTCTCGCATCATTTACAATCACTGGCAAAAGCGGGTTTTCTTGAGCCGAATAGAGAAGGGAAGCAGATCTGTTATTCATTGCTTAAATCACGATTCAATACTGACCTCAAGGATTTTATTTGTCGAAATAAGTTGAATAATATTAGTAAATTGTAATTAAATTAACATATGTCAAAAGTCTTAAATATAAATGCAGATCAATTCGAAAAGGAAGTAATTCAATCAAAAGTGCCAGTACTTGTCGATTTTTGGGCACCATGGTGTAGGCCATGTCAATTGATGGGTCCTATTCTCGATGATGTTGCAATGGATCTAGGTGAAAAAGCAAAAATTGTTAAAATCGATGTTGATGATCAACAGAATATAGCTCTTGCACAAATGTTTCAAATTATGAGTATTCCTAGTATGAAGATATTTAAGGCTGGCTATGTGGTAGAAGAATATGTCGGGATGAGATCAAAAGAACAGCTTGTTGAGGGTCTTATGAAGAAATAATTAGTGAAAGAAAAGCGAATTTCGTATTGTATTAGAGGTGAATGGTTTATTAATCTTTAATCAAAAACAATATGAAAAAGACAACATTAGGTTTAGGGGCATTAGCACTTGTACTAGGCGTAACAGCAATATCAGCTGGTTCAGCTCTAGCTTACAGCGGTAATCCTACAGTTCAGGGTCCAAATTATTCAACAGAACGCCATACAGCAATGTTAAAGGCATTTGAGAATAAGGACTACACTGCATGGAAAAATCTTATGCAAAATCGAGGTATGGCAACAAAGGTCATTACTGAGGCAAATTTCGCAAAATTTGTAGAAGCACACAATCTTGCCCTACAAGGCAAAACAGCCGAGGCACAAAAGATTCGCCAAGAACTTGGACTAGGTTTGCAAAATGGTTCTGGTAGAAATGGTGGAGGTATGATGGGCGGTATGGGGACGGGTAGAAATTTCAATCGTTAAGAAAATATAAGCTGAAAATCAAACTCCGGCATCTGTCGGAGTTTGATGTATGAGCCTGGGATATAGGATAAAATACAAGTATGAGCGAAACTCTAAAATTAACTGATGAGGAAATAGTAGAAAAAGTTCGCTCAAACGATCGAGATCTTTATGCTGTCATAATTGAGAGATATAAAAATAAGCTCTTGAGATATGCCACAAACTTGATTCATGATGAGGATAGAGCTAGTCATATCGTTCAAGATTCATTGGTAAAAGCATATATTAACCTCAATGGTTTTAATACAAAGAAGAAATTTTCAAGTTGGATATATCGAATCGTGCACAACGAAGCGATGAATGTAATAAAGAAGTATCAAAAGGAAGTTCCGATACTAAATGACTTTGACTTTGAAAGTGATGAAGATATTATAAAAGATTTTGAACAGAAAGAAACAGCAATACATGTAGAGAACTGTTTGAAATCAATACCTCTCATATATTCTGAACCGCTGAGCCTGTACTATTTAGATGAGAAGTCATACGAAGATATAAGTGATATTTTAAGAATTCCGATGGGTACAGTTGCTATACGAATGAGTCGAGCAAAGAAATTAATGAAACATATATGTCAAAAGAATTAAAAAACATAACCGACAATATCATGGATCAGATCCATGAAGATAAGATAAAAATGAAACCCAGAGTGTATTTTATTGCTGGTTCAATACTTACTTTCTTGGGACTTGTTTCTTCTGTGGCTGTTTCTGTTTTCTTGGTTGGACTTATACGATTTTCTTTGCGGTCACATGGCCCAATGGCAAGCTATAGACTTGATGTTATACTTTCTAGTTTCCCATGGTGGGCACCAGTGCTCGCTATTGTTGGATTGATTGCTGGTATTTGGTTACTTCGTAAATATGATTTTTCTTTCAAGGTAAATTTCAAAGTAGTTATTATCGGATTTATCTTGGCTGTTATTGTCGGCGGATGGATTATTGACAGCATCGGATTGAATGATGTTCTCATTCGTCGTGGTCCAATGCAGGGCATAATGCGACAATATATGCAAAACAATAATATTCAGGGCGGGCAAGGCAACGGTCAGGGATATCGTGGAGGCAGAAATATGATGAATCTTGGGAATTAATCTTACTAGTAATTATTTTTGTTATATAGTGAGTTGGGGTGTGGGGATTCTTTGAACGTTGGAATGTAAATTGTTGCGTCATCAATTCTTTCGAATATGGCGCGTACCGCCTCAACTGTGCGACCCCATTTAAAGATGAGTTATGCCCACCCTGTAAGGGTGTAGCTGTGTTGAGAAATATTAATTTTTCGCTTTAGACTTTCAGGAATCGAACTTTCTGATATACTCTGATTCATGGAAATTAAACTTACACTGACGAATAAAAAAGGGGAGACAGAACATATTACTTATCGCGACATAGAAAGTGAAAATGATTTTAAAGGTAAGAAAATTAAAGGATGTAGAGCCTATTGTTTTCTAAAAGGACAGTTTGTGATTGTGTATGCGGACTCAAAAGGATATTGGACTCCACCAGGGGGAGGTGTTGAGGAAGGTGAAAGTATTAGAGATGCTGTTCGAAGAGAGGTGAAAGAGGAGACTAATATGAATATAATCAAGCAGAGATTTATCGGACTATTGGAAGTTGCTGGCCCTGAGCAAACAAGCTTTTATACTACATCAGCGTGTATCGTTGAACCATTAGGTGATTTTTTGAAAGATCCTGATGGTGAGATAACACAGATTAAGACTATTGATTTGCAAGATTATAAGAAATATTCTGACCCGCTACTAAGTACTGTTGTTGATAGACAAATAGATCGGGCATCACAAGCTAAATCTTTTATGGAGTCAGAATTGAATATACTTTAGTATAGTTATATTAACGTTTGGATAGTGACCCACTGATTTATGCGTTGTAATATTTTAGCTAAAGTAATTATGTTTTAGATACTGGCGTAAATTTTTTACTGAAAAGCTTCGAGGCTAAATAAACTGGGGGGGGCTGCTACCAGCTTGCTGTCAGAGCAAACCCGGATGATTGATAACTTAATTGAGCCCGAGCACCCACGGGCAAAGTAATTTTGTCTGCCTGATGACCAAATGG
>CAIRAF010000042.1 GCA_903876465.1 uncultured bacterium
TATCCATGCTAAAATATAGTCATGTCAAATAATAAAAAGGAAAAGATTCTTATTATTGAAAATAATGTTGCTCTTGGTGAAAGAATTGCAAAAATTCTCAAAGAAGATGGCTATGTCACTTTCCTTGTAAATGATGGTGCGGAAGGATTGAAATCAATATACGACATATTGCCTCATCTTATTATTATGGATCTCACTATTACTGGAGAAATGGATGCATACACTGTCCTAGAAAAGAAACATTCAGACGTTATGCTAAGTAAAATCCCAGTATTTCTATTATCTAATGACGGCAATCCTATCAATATGCGTCGTGTACCAGAAGGCAGTGTGGCTGATTTTATCGCAACACTTGAGCTTGATCCACTAAATATTCTTAACAGGGTTAATATTTATTTTAAACATGCAGAGGCACCAGTAAAGGAAGTGGAAAATGATGAAAAAAAGAAGAAAATTTTTTGGATTGAAGATGATAAGCTTATAGGATCAATACTTGAGAAGAAATTTATCGCTTCAAAATTTGAATTGGTGCATGTAGTTAATGGTGAGGAGGCTTTAGCCAGATTAAAAGTTTTTACTCCAGATATTATCGTCACTGATCTTATGCTTCCTGGTATAGATGGTTTTGAAATTCTCCAGAAGATCCGTATGGAAGAACGCTTCAAGAAGACACCTGTTATGATCCTGTCTAATCTGAGTAAACCAAGTGATTTTGAGAAGGCTAAACTTCTGGGTGCTTCAAAGTATCTTGTTAAGGCCGCTTCGTCACTAGATCAGATCGTCTCTGAAGTTCGCGGTATGCTAGAGAAATAGTTTTTTAATACTTTATATTTTATTCATTACTATTTTATAACTATTTGATAGGTGTTTTATTGTGTGCAGTTATATTGTTTACATTATTAAATAATATAAACATTATGGCACTGGAATCAAAAGATTTAGAACTTATTGAAAGAGTTATATATAAAAATGGAGATGATATAGCTGTCTCTATAGGTCGTTCATTTGAACGCCTGGAGGAACGTATTGATGGTGCAGAATCACGAATCTATGGTCGACTCGTGGAGATAGAAGACCTGATAGAGGGTCTTAAGGATGATGTGGTCTAAGAATTATAAGCTTTAGCAAGGAATAATAGAAAATCCAGTTTCTGAATCTACAACATCAAAACCTCTGTCTCTGATTTCGTTTCTTAAAGCGTCAGCTTTAGCCCATTCTTTTGACTTTCTTGCTTCTTCGCGAGCATCTGCCAATGCTTGTATTTCAGGAGGAATCTCGTGTGCATGAGCAGGATTGATATTCTCCATAGGAGTAACTTCATTCAAGCCAAAACCAAATATTTTATCGAAATCAATTAATGTTGCTCGCTTATCTTCATTTGAAATCTTGGAATCCTTGAGTAGCTCCCACATAAGAGCAACTGCTTGTGGAATATCTAGATCATCATTTATGAAGGTCTGGAAACGGTCTTTATATGTTTCAACCACAGAACCTCCAATTCCAAAGCCACTAACAGTTGCTAGAAGCCTGATTAGAGCTGTTTGGGCAGATTTTACAGCTGTAAAAGTGAAGTTTACCGGAGAACGATAGTGAGCAGTTAGCAACCAATAGCGATAAGCGAGAGGGGATATGTGTTCTTGCTCAAGAGCATCAAGAGTAATAAAACTTCCAGATGATTTAGCCATCTTACTATTTTTTATAGTAATGAATTCATTATGCATCCAATAATGAGCAAGTGGAACATCATAAGCCGCTTCTGATTGAGCGATCTCATTATTGTGGTGAATAGATATATGATCAATACCACCTGTATGAATATCAAATGGTTGACCCAGGATCATCCTAGACATGGCTGAACATTCAATGTGCCAACCTGGAAAACCCTTACCCCAAGGACTATCCCAACCAAGTATTATTGTTTCTCCACCAACATCTTGTGTTGCTGATAATTTCCAAACAGCAAAATCCCTAGGGTTTTTCTTTTCTGTATTTACGGCTATACGTCCAAGTGTTTCCTCCGTCTTTTCATTTCCACCTAGTTTGCCATAGTTTTTAAATTTACTAGTATCAAAATACACACCATCACTAGTTTTATAGGCAAAACCCTTTTCTTCAAGTTTTTTCACGAGATCGATATCTTCATTGATAGTGTCGCTTGCTCTAGGAAAATTTTGGGGCAATTCAATATGAAGCTCTTTTAGATCTTCAACAAAAGCATCAAAATACTTTGTTCCAATTTCACGCATAGCAGAAAGTGAAAGAGACATATTCTCA
>CAIRAF010000043.1 GCA_903876465.1 uncultured bacterium
AATAGTATTTCAAATATTGTTCATGTTACATTTTTGAATCAGCAAAAGATTGATATTATTAATGAACTTGATAAACGTGGCATTTGTGCATCGAATGGGGCTGCATGTTCTTCTAATAAGGATATGAAATCTCGTGTACTGCAATCAATTGGATTTTCAGAATCAGAAATTGATATGAGTGTTAGATTTTCTCTGGGTAAAAGAAATACTGCAGGCGATATTAAAAAAATTATTAAAGCGCTCAAAGACATCTTTAAAAAATAATGCAATTTGATTGGTACATACTCGGAACCGTCCTAGCAGGCATATCTAGCGCCTTCTTTGGCCTGTTTGTGTATTACAATAAGAAAGATAAAGTTGGTTTAACATTTCTTGTCTTTAGTTTTGCTTTTTCTCTTTGGACTTTGCCATATGCTATTTGGCTGGCTCAACCAGATGCTGCCGATGCACTATTCTGGTCTAGAGTTCTCAATCTAGGTGCTACGTTCATACCTATTTTTTACATACATTGGGTCGTCTTGGAATTGGGTGTGGCTTTGAAACATAAAAAGTTATTGATCATTGGCTATATAGCTACATGTTTTTATGCTTTATTGAGCTTCACTCCTATGTATATAAGCGGAGTGGTTCCGGTTGGAGGTTTTCCTTTCTGGCCACAAGCAAATTTCCTTTACGTAGCATTTATTTTTTCTATTTGTTTGCCATTATTTATTTACGGCATGTATTTGCTTACTCGAGCACTTATTTCGAAAAATTCTGATGCAAATACAAAAAGTAAGAGTAAATACATGCTGCTTGGAAGTATCATGAGTTCTGTTGGTGGTACTGCCAACTTTCTTCTCATGTTCGGTATTCCATTTATTGCTCCACAATTTACCTTACTCACAATTTTCCAATCTATTTTCTGGGCATATGGATCTATGCAAGGAAAAATGTTTAATGTAAAAACTATTGCAACAGAAATCCTGGTTTTTGGATTGTGGGTATTCTTGCTCGTTCGTACTATTTTACTTGTAACAACATCAGATCAAATAATTGAAGGAGTTCTTTTGCTTATAACCGTTATACTTGGTATATATCTTATAAGAAGTGTTGATAAAGAAGTGGAACAGCGTGAAAAAATTGAAAAATTGGCTGTAGATCTTCAGACTGCCAATGTCCGATTGACAGAGCTTGATCGTCAAAAGTCAGAATTCGTTTCATTTGCTACTCATCAGTTGCGAGCCCCACTTACAGCCATGAAAGGCTATGCATCCATGATGCTTGAAGGAGATATGGGAACGATGTCTGCTGAAGCAAAAATGGGAGTATCACGCATATTTGATTCTGCACAGACACTTACGTCAATCGTTGATGATTATTTGAATTTGACTCGTATAGAGCTTGGCACAATGAAATATGCTTTTGAGACTATTGATTGGAAGAAGCTCATTGAGGATATATTGGGTGAACTCAAGCCAAATATAGAGAAGTCTGGGCTCAAGTTTACATTCAATGCAGAAAATCATGATACTGACTATCGTATTACTGCTGATAGAGATAAGTTCAAACAGGTTATAGCTAACCTTATAGATAATTCGATGAAGTATACTCCGAAGGGAACAGTGGCTTTGTCACTTTCTTTTGATCGTCCTAAACATAAAGTTATTTTTACCATCAAAGATACTGGTATAGGTATTGCACCTGAGATATTGCCGCATCTTTTTGCAAAGTGGACTCGTGCCAATAATGCCAATAAAACTAATATAAAAGGTACAGGACTCGGACTCTTTGTGGCCAAAGAAATTATTACAGCGCATCATGGCACTGTTCGTGCAGAGTCAGAAGGTGAAGGAAAAGGTTCGTGCTTTATTGTGGAGATGGAACCATTTGGTAAGATGTAACATATGTAAGTATGTAGTTGAAATAAAAAGGCCCGGAAAATTATTCCGGGGATTGTTTGGTGAGATATTAATCCCACTCACCATTATCGAACTCTCTTCTCATGGCACCGTCATACCTTATACGCATTTGAAGAATTTCAATTCGATTATTTAAATTGCGATCCTCCTGACTTCGTATGTGTATTTCCAGGGGTCGGTCGCGTTTGATGCCGGTGATAGATGTGACTACCTCATCAAACTTCTTCATCCCTTTTGCAAAAGGGAATGGCATTTTATTTTTATGCACAAATTCTCCTTTGATAGGGGTTAACGTTGTTTGATACAATTATATCACCTTATTTTACTGCCGTCAATTCATCCACAGCCTTTTTTACCATCATTCCATCGGCTTTTCCAGAGAGTTCTTTTATGAGCATACCAACTAGCTTGCCAGTGGCTTTTGGATCAAAATTACCTTGAGATTTGAGAGCATCTACTCGCATACGGACGACTATTTTGACTTCATCATAGGACATCTGGCTAGGCATGAATGATTCTAAGATGATGAGTTCTGCCTTTTCTTTTGATACAAGATCAGTTCTTCCACCTTTTTCAAATTGTTCTATAGAATCTTTGTGTTGTTTAACACTTCTCTTGATGAGCGCCATAACTTTTTCATCAGGAAGGAATTCACCGGCCGCATTACTAGACATCATTTCACTTTGGGCAAGTGCGCTCAAACTGCGAAGTGTATCGAGGCGAATAGTGTCTTTGGCACGTAAAGCGTCTTTGATCTGATCTTTGATGGTTTGGTGGAGGGTCATGTGATAATATTAACATATATTTTATGACAACACTTCTTGTTATTCTCATCATTTTAGTGGCATTAGTAATCATCTTTTTGGGTGTATTACTCATACGTCAAAAGGGTGCTTTGGGGGGTATGAATTCTACGGCTCAAAACACTCAACAAAGTGAAGGTCTTAACCTCATTCTCCAACAAATCAATGAAATGTCGCGTACTGTTGACCAGAAAATGGGGGATTTGAGTAAGACGGTGGACGCCAAGATCAATGATGGTAATAGGTCAATGCAGGAATCGATGCGCGGTCAACTTTCGGAATCTTCGAAATTAATCAAAGAAGTCACTCAAGGGCTTACCAAGCTTGATGAGACAAATCGCCAAGTGGTTTCTTTTGCTGATCAATTACAGAACTTGCAGGACATTCTAAAGAATCCAAAACAACGTGGAATTCTCGGTGAATATTATTTAGAGACATTGCTCAAGAATGTTTTGGCTCCCGGACAGTATCAGATGCAATATGCTTTTAAAAATGGGGAAATTGTGGATGCGGCTGTTTTTGTTAAAGATAAGATTATTCCTATTGATTCGAAGTTCTCATTGGAAAATTACAATAGGCTCATTGAAGAGAAAAATCCTACTGAAAAAGAGAAGTTGGAAAAGGCTTTTGTGAATGATTTGAAATTACGCATTCAAGAGACTTCCAAATACGTTCGTCCAGCAGAGAAAACCATGGACTTTGCTTTTATGTTTATTCCGCATGAGGCGATTTATTATGATTTATTGGTCAATAAGATTGGTGCTTCTACAGAAGATACTGATAATCTGATTCAGCGTGCAGCCAGTAAGTATAAGGTTATCATTGTGTCACCTACGTCATTCTTGGCTTATTTACAGACTGTTTTACAAGGTTTGAAGGCTATGCAGATCGAGGAGACGGCCAAGGATATCGTGAAGCATGTGGAGCAACTCGGCACGCATCTCAAACGATATGAGGAATATCATACGAAATTAGGTACATCTCTTGGAACAGTTATCAATCATTATAATAATTCTGGTAAGGAATTAAAGAAGGTAGATAAGGATATTTTGCGTATTGCAGGAGAAGCGCCAGGTATTGATGTACCAACGTTAGAAGGGCCAGATAGTGAGGAATAGTGGTGGTTGGCGGAGTATTTTCTATACACGCTTGCTCTTTTGAGGCCTATCCTGTATAGTATTTCGACTTATGGAATTCGCAGTTATACAAACAGGAGGCAAGCAATACACCGTTTCAAAGGGAGATACTATCTCTATTGAAAAGATTATTGGTGAATACAAAGAAGGTGATAAGCTCACTTTTGATCACGTGCTTCTCGTCGATGATGGAAAGAATACTACTATTGGAACTCCTTATATCCCAAAGGCTGAAGTAAAGGGTACTATCACTCAGATTGGCCGTTCTCAAAAAGTTATCGTTGTTAAGTATAAGCAAAAGAGTCGTTCTGGTTGGACTCGCAATGGTCATCGTCAACCTTTCTTCAAGGTAAAAATTGATTCACTTAAATAATTGAAAAAGTCCGCTGTTGGCGGATTTTTTGTTTGACTAGCGTATTACTTTCTATTACTCAACGCATTTCTAATAGTCTCACTATCTGCGTACTCAAGTTCCGCGCCAGTTGAAAGGCCACGACCGAGAATTGTCACTTTAGTTGACTGGAGTGAGAGATTTTTGAGTGCATCACGTACAATATCAGTCGTATGCTCACCTTCAGGTGTTGTATTCAATGAAAGAATAATTTCTTTTAATGATTGTTTTGTGACTCTTTCAAGCAGTGCGCGCAAACGGATCCTCTTCTCAGGTTCCTTATCAAGTATCGGCACAGTTCCACCAAGGATGAAATACAAACCTTTATATGTTCCGCTTTTTTCGATACTTTCAAAATCAGAATCACGAGCAATGACCATTAAAGTTGAAGTATCACGTGATGGATCGGCACAGACGTTACAAATGACTTGTTTAGTCGAATTGATGAAAAGACGATGACATTGTGGACATTCTGATGTGGCTTTACGAACTTCTTCTATGAGCTTGATGAATTCATTTATTGAAGCAGGAGATTTACCGAGGAGATAATAGACGAATCTGCGAGCCTGACGCGGGCCAATGCCAGGGAAATGAGCGAAGAGTTCTTCGAGGCGGTGTAGGCTGTCCATGTGGTTAAGTATAATTGATTCTCGCAAAATATGGCAGTTCCCAACAATTGAACAATACTGTATTATTGGCGAATGATTTATTTTATTCGACATGGTGAAAGTGAAGCGAATTTAAGACATACATTTTCTGGTCAGCAAGATGATTGTTTATTGACTGAAAAAGGTAGAGTCCAGGCTTTGGCTGAAGGAAATAAGATTAAGGAATTGGGCATTAAGATGGATTTAATCATTAGCTCGCCACTTAAACGCGCTCAAGTAACTGCTAAAATTGTAGTCGAAGCAATTGGTTATATTGATGAGATTAAAATTGATCCACGAATTATTGAATATGATATGGGTGATATGACTGGTACTCCAACTTTTGAAATAACATCACGACGGATGGCTGCAGCAAAAAATGCAGAGGACACAACAGTTTTCTGTAATCGAGTGAAGTCTTTTCTTGATGAATACAAAAATTACAATGGCAATATCCTCATGGTTTGCCATGCTGGAGTAGGAAGAATTATTGAGACGATAAAGACTAATGGAGATCCGATTCTCTTCTATGATTTACCAGCATACCCAAATGCAGAGGTTATTAAGTTGGATTGGTTGAAGTAGACTACTTCTTCTGAGGTATTTCGGTCTTTATCCATACATCATCTTTTTTGCACACATAATTAATACGATCATATTTGGTACCAGTATCAGAATTATGGCTGACATCCTGAGATAAAATTTCCATTTCATTGTTACAGATTGGGCATTTCATATATTTAAATACTACTCCATCTTATCAAAACCACCAAAGTCGGCTTTCTCCATAGACATGAAGGTCGTCTTCTTACTATCAAAGTAAAGTTTAGCAATACCTGTTGGACCATTACGATGCTTTTCAATGAGGATTTCTGCTTCCTCTTTCTTACCACCTTGATCGGCATCGGCTTCACGGTGAATAAACATGACAACGTCGGCATCCTGCTCGATAGAACCAGAGTCACGAAGGTCAGAGAGGCGAGGCTTGCCACCACGCTGTTCAACAGCACGAGAGAGCTGGGAAAGAGCTAGGACTGGAACCTCAAGCTCACGGGCGAGGTTCTTCAAAGAGCGTGAAATTTCAGTAACTTGTTGGACGAGGTTGTCACCAAACTTATTGGCATTGGTTGGAACCATCAACTGCAAGTAGTCCACAATGATGAGGCCGAGCTTGCCTTCATTCTTGAGCCTGCGAGCCACAGCGCGCATCTTGAGGATATTATTGCCAGGTTGGTCATCAATATATATAGGGGCCTCTGAAAGGCGTGAAATAGCTTCACCAATGGCTTTGAAGTCATGATCAACAGAGAGGTTGTGACCTGTACGAATCTTCCAAGAGTCGACTTGTGACTCAGCGGCAAGCATACGATCAACAAGTTGTTGAGAACTCATTTCGAGGGAGAAGATGGCCACAGGGATCTTGTTGGTAATAGCAGTCTTGCGGGCAATGTCGAGAGCGAGGGAAGTTTTACCCATACTTGGTCGAGCGGCGAGAATGATGAGGTCAGACTTTTGGAAACCAGCGAGCTTACTATCAAGCTCAACGAAACCAGTCGGCACACCACGAAGTTCACCTGTTGTTTTGTGAAGATGATCAAGGCGTTCCCATGCTTCATCAAGAGTGTCTTTCAAAGCGACAAATTTATTTGATCCAGAAATATTAGTCACACCATAGAGAGCCTTTTCAGCTTTCTCGAGAATATCATGGAGATCAGCTTCTTCGTCATAGCCAAGGCCAGTGATTTCTTCAGCGGCTTTGAGAAGCTCACGCATGATGTGTTTATTACCAACAAGTTCAGCGTAGTGGTGGGCATTGGTCGATGAAGGAACTGCATTTATAAGTTCACTCAAATATGACATGCCACCGACATTATCTAGAGCATTCTTTTCTTTAAGGCGTGAAGAAAGTGAAAGAAGATCAATAGGGGTATTTTTGCTGTGAAGTTCAAAAAGGGTATTCCAAATAGTACGATGCTGATTTGAATAAAAAGCCTTGTCAGTGACAATATCGATAATGTCGTGCATCACTTCTGGACGAATCAATACTGAGCCAAGAAGCGCCTTTTCTGCCTCTAGAGAGTGGGGCGGAATTTTGAGGTCGCGAGCTTTGAGATAGGGAGATTGAGTAGGCATTGAAATGATTTTTAAATTTGTTTGTAAAGCTATTTTAGCATGATGTTAGTTTAATGATTCATTAAAATATAAGTGGAAAGGCTGGGGATAATAAGAATATATAGACAATCTATAAATAATGTGTTATTGTTCAAATCGAAAAAATACTGCACACTAAATTATGAATAATCCCAAAAATGATGACGTACTAACAATGGCGTTGGACACACTTTTTAGCCGATGGGTGCTCTTATCGGCGTGGAGGAAGGCTTATACTTGTGGAATTGCAAAATGTTCCCAAGAAGGACTTTTTGTCCTCGAAGCTCTTCAAATTTCACCAGGGCTCTCAACCAAAGGTTTGGTTAAAGTGTTGGGAACTAATTACACCAAAATGATGCTCCTGATGAAAACTTTGGAGTCAAATGGCTTCATTGAAATTAGACGCGAAGAAGGTAAACGTGGAACGCAAGTATATTTAACTGAACTCGGTGTTCAACATCTGCCTGAATTTCGCTCATTTCACGCAGGTCTTACTAGTCACATGATGACTGGCACGTTCAAAAGCACTTTTGGCCAACTTACGGATGAAGAAGTTGCCCAATTGCTTTCTGCAACGGAATTGCTACTCAATCGTCAGGTGAAAATTATTGAGGAAAGTGTATTTCAGCCTGCGCCTATAATCTCACCTTTTTGTTGATAATTTTTGTAGTTCAGAGCGCACCAACTCCGGTTGGTGCGCTTTTTTATATAAAAAGGTGATATGTAAGTTGCTTTTAGCTCAAAAATGTGATATCTTGCACCAACTCATGCCCGCCTCCCATTCGCAAAATTCACGTAGAAACACACCTGTACACGGTGAGGACAGACTCATTGTGAAAGGTGCGCGCACGCACAACCTCAAGAACATCACCGTTGAGATGCCTCGCAATACGATGATTGCCATCACCGGTCTTTCTGGCTCAGGAAAATCATCTTTGGCCTTTGATACCATCTTTGCTGAAGGTCAACGCCGTTACGTCGAGTCACTTTCAGCATATGCACGCCAATTCCTCCACAAAATGCAGAAGCCAGACGTTGATGAGATCATCGGTCTCTCACCAGCTATCTCGATCGACCAAAAATCACGCTCAAACAACCCTCGTTCAACAGTTGCCACAATTACTGAAATTTACGATTATATGCGTATTCTTTTTGCACGCGTTGGTAAGCCGTATTGTCTGACATGTGGACGTCTCATTCATCGCATTTCCAAAGAAGAGATCCTCCAGACTATTCTTAAAACCATCACTGATAAGTCTACTCGTGATAAAAAAGTATTTGGAGTTGAAGTCAGCGCAGCTAAAGTCGGTATTTACGCACCAGTCGTCGTTGGACGAAAAGGGGAGTATTACCAACTTCTGTACGATTTACTCGGCAAAGGATATGAGCGTGTGCGTATTGATGGAAAAATGCATAAGCTCCGTGATCAAATTATCCTTGAGAAAAATAAGAAGCATGACATCGATGTTTTGGTAGATGAAATTTTTGTAAGTGAATTTCAAAGTAAGAAGACAGCGAAGACTAGAGATGAAAGTGGTGATGATAAAAATACCTCGCAAGCTGACAATGCCCGTGAGCGTCTTTCAGAAGCACTTGAAAGAGCAGTTCAAGAAGCAGATGGCTTGATTAAAATTTCATATCCAGGGAATGCTGATACAACTGGTGAAAGTGATGTTCTCATGTCAGTAAAATTCATGTGTCCGTATGACGGTTTTTCATATCCTGAAATCGAGCCAAGACTTTTCTCATTCAATTCACCATATGGCGCGTGTTCAGCATGTAATGGTCTAGGTACAGAAACTATTTTCTCTGATGATCCATGTAAGGTTTGTAATGGTGACCGACTCCGCCCAGAGGCTCTTCATGTCAAAATTGGTGAACAAAACATTGTAGACGTCGTTAATATGTCTATTGAAAAGGCTGTTAAGTATTTTGCAGATATTAAGTTGACGGACTCAGAAAAAGAAATTGCCAAGGTTGTTCTTAAAGAGATTGATGCACGTTTGTCATTCATGATTAACGTGGGTATTGAATACCTCACACTCAATCGTCGTGCGCATACACTTTCTGGTGGGGAAGCTCAGCGTATTCGTTTGGCATCACAGCTTGGTTCTGGCCTCGTCGGCGCACTATACGTTCTTGATGAACCAACTATTGGTTTGCACCAGCGTGATAATGATAAATTGATCAAGACATTACTTCATCTACGTGATATAGGAAATACTATTATTGTTGTTGAGCACGATGAAGATACAATGTATGCCTCTGATTTTATAGTTGATATTGGTCCAGGTGCTGGCGTTCATGGTGGCAAAGTCGTTGTCGCCGGCTATTTAGATGAGCTTTTGACAGCCAAGAAAAATACTTCAAATTCACTGACGCTTGCATATCTCCGTGGGGAAGAGAAAATAGCTGTACCAAAGACACGCCGTGAACCAAAGGGAAAAATAATCATTCGTAATGGTCACGCCTTTAATATCAAAGATATGAATGTGGATTTGCCACTTGGTGTCCTCAATGTCATTACAGGTGTGTCAGGTTCAGGAAAATCTTCTTTCATGTACGAAATTTTGCACAAGAACCTTGCACGCCGACTTGAAATGCGTGTTCGTACCAATGAAGTCGTTAATGCCAGTGAATTCAAAGGCTCAGAATACCTCGGTCGTGTAATCCTCATTGACCAATCACCAATCGGTCGTACACCTCGTTCCAATCCTGCTACATATACTGGAGCATGGACTCATGTTCGTGATCTCTTTGCGGCCGAATCAGAAGCTCGTGCACGTGGCTGGACCGCTAGTCGTTTCTCATTCAACCGTCCGGGTGGACGTTGTGAAGCTTGTGAAGGTAATGGTGAAATAGCTGTGGAGATGCATTTCTTGCCAACTGTCTATGTGACTTGTGAAGTCTGTGGTGGAAAGCGTTTTACCAAGGAGACACTTGAAATAAAATTCCGTAAGAAGAATATTCATGAAGTTCTCGAACTTACAATTGAAGAGGCTTTTGATTTCTTCAAGGATATTCCTGCAGTTGAAGATCGTTTGAAGAGTATGATGGATGTAGGACTTAGTTATGTGAAGCTTGGTCAATCAGCTACGACACTCTCTGGTGGTGAGGCTCAGCGTGTGAAGATTTCGAGTGAGCTCTATCGTGCGCACATGCAAAAGACTATTTATTTACTTGATGAGCCAACTGTTGGTCTACACTATGAAGACGTGAAGAAGCTTATTGATATTCTCCAAAAACTTGTTGATAAAGGAAATACAGTTGTGGTTATTGAACATAATTTGGATCTCATTAAGTCAGCTGACTACGTTATCGATATCGGCCCAGAAGGTGGCGAGCGCGGTGGAAATATCGTGGCAAAGGGAACTCCAGAAGATGTGGCAAAGAGTGAGAAATCTTATACAGGAAAATATTTGAAGAAGGTGTTGAAAGGGAAGTAGTTCATACTTTAGTTAACTAAAGTAATAAAAAAGCCGGACGAACAGAAGTGTTCGCCCAGTTTTTATACAAAATCGTGATTAATTTAATCATTGTTCCAGGCGCTGAAAGCGTTGCTTCAGATACAGTATCGGTCTAAAAATGCCGATGTAAATAATAATAGTGTAAATAAAGAGAATTATGGTTGCGACAAAGACTGTGATAGGCATGGCCCACTTCCAGCGTTGGCCCCCACCAAATTCTTCCTGGATGTGCCTTATGAGTCTCATGAGACACCTCCGGAATTTTTCGGCATCTGTTCACCAAAGCCAAGCAATTCAATCGCTAGACAGATTACCATTGCGATTACGCAGAAAACAGTGAGAATTGATTCAAGAATTTTCATAGGTTTTAAGGTTCAGGCAAGCTTACGTTTTTTGATGAATTGGTTAATTCGCTTGCGTTAGATTCATCAATACCATACTCTTAAAGCTATGATCAGTCAACAGTGGAAAAAACGTGAAATTCCTGAGCTTCCAGGGGTCTATATCTTCAGAGATTATCAAAAAAGACCTCTGTATATTGGTCGTGCCACGTCGCTCAAAGATCGTACAAAAAGCTATTTTAGTAATGATCTCATTGAAACTCGTGGGCCTCGAATCGTAGATATGGTCACAAAAGCCAAGTCAATTACATGGGAAGTGTCTGATTCTGTATTGGAAGCAATAATTTTGGAAAGCGCTTTAATCAAGAAGTATCAGCCTCACTACAATGTCGATGAACGTGATGATAAAAGTTCAAATTACGTAATCATTACTGACGAGCCTTGGCCAAGAGTATTTTTGACACGTGCGCGTGATTTTGATGCGAAAAAAAATCGAGGTGAATTGGAATACAAAGTCAAAGCTATCTTTGGACCATTTATACATGGAGGATTGATAAAAGAAGCCCTCAAAATTTTGCGCAAGATGTTCCCGTTCAAGGATGTGAAATCATTTGATGCTAGACACAATTCATTTTATGAAGCTCTTGGTCGCTCACCAAAGGGGACTGACGACAATTCTCGTCGTCGATATCAAAGAACAATTTCCAATCTAATTCTTTTCTTTGAAGGGAAAAAGAAGTTACTTCAAACAAAACTTCAAAAGGAAATGAATATGTATGCCAAGAATATGGAATTTGAAGAGGCACAGAAGGTGAAGAGGCTTTTGTATGCTTTAGATCATGTAAATGATATGGCGCTTATTAAACAGGATCAAAAACCTGAGAATGTTAATGGTGTACGCGATTTTCGTATGGAAGCATACGATATCGCACATTTATCCGGCACAAACGTGGTTGGAGGTCTTACTGTTTCTGTTAATGGAGAATTAATGCCAGCTGAATATCGTAAGTTCAATGTTTCTAGACAAGAAAACAATGATGTTGCTGGGTTAGTTGAGATACTTTCACGACGTTTGAATCACACTGAATGGACTTATCCTGACTTAATAGTGGTGGATGGTGGCGTAGGACAACTGAAAGCGGCTGAATCTGTTCTAAAAGCTCGCAGAATCAGTATTCCAATAGTTGCAGTAACTAAGGATGAAAGACATAAAGCTGATGAATTAATTGGAAATGATGATTTGGCACATAAATATCGCGATTCTGTCATCAAACTTAATGCTGAAGCTCATAGGTTTGTCATTGGTTTTCATAAGCAGAAAAGAGGGGCTAGATTTCTGATATAATAGCTACATGAATTATCGCACACGAGTTGGTGTTCTCCGAGGAGGACCAAGCAGTGAATACGAGGTCTCATTACAGACTGGTGGCAACGTTCTTAAATCGTTGCGTGAGAAATTTGCTGACAAGTATCAGGCGCACGACATACTTATTGATAAGAAAGGGAATTGGCATATAGATGGCATGCCCACAATTCCCGCAGATTTGATATCACGTTTAGATGTAGTGTTTAATGCTCTTCATGGTGCATATGGTGAAGATGGTACAGTTCAGCTTATCTTTGAAGTTCACGGTGTACCATTTACGGGTTCAAAGTCATTGCCATCTGCTGTTGGCATGAATAAGATATTATCGCGAAAAGCATTTGAGAGCTCAGGAATAAGAATACCTTTAGGAAAGGAAATACTATCTGACGAAATTCGAGAAGATGTTATCAAGGTTGCTAGAGAAATATTTCACTCATTTCCAATACCAGTAGTAGTTAAACCAGTTTCAGGAGGTTCATCAGTTGGAGTTTCTATTGCTAAAAATCAAGATGAGCTTATCGACGCTCTCAAAGAAGCAACACGACATGGACCTTCTGTTCTTATTGAAGAATACATAGCGGGTACTGAAGTGACCGTCGGAGTGATTGAAGGCTTCCGTGGACAGGAATTATATGTTCTACCAGTAGTTGAGATACGTCCTCACTCAAAATTTTTTGATTATCAAGCTAAGTACGCCGGAATGTCAGAAGAAATTGTTCCCGCACGTCTTTCGCATAAAATTAAAGATGAGTTAAGTAAGCTTGCACAAAAAGCACATAACGCTCTTGGTCTACGACATTATTCAAGATCAGACTTTATTTTAAGTCCGAGACGTGGCATATATATTTTGGAAACAAATACTTTACCAGGGCTCACGAATGAATCGCTCGTACCAAAAGCTCTCAGGGCAGTAGGAAGTGATACACACGAACTCATTGATCATTTGATAGAAATTGCTCTCAAAAATTAGAAAAAATTTTTGGAGGGTGTGGATAAGTTTAAATATTTCTAAAAAAGAGGGAATATAATGTACATGAAATTGTACATTAACCTAGATAAGTTTCTTGTAATTCAGATGGTAAATTTAGGAAATACTTTTAAAAGTATTTATTGTTTAAAAATCAAGCTTTATTTGATAATAGTTATTGCCTATATTCCTGCGATAAATAAGTATCAATCTTTAGTAAGGTTTGTTATTCTTTAGTACAGAACAGTAAAATCAAAAATCAGGGTGTAGTATAGTGGTAGTATACACGCTTCGGAAGTGTGAGGTTCGGGTTCGATTCCCGGCACCCTGACAATAAGTAAAATATTTTGTTCGTTAAAAAATGACTTAACACCTTGTTCCTTTTGATATTTCAGTTGGTATAATTATATCAACTTACCAATTGCTAATTTTATTTTAACATCATGTCAACAAGATATTCTCGTGGTTTTTCTCTCCCATACTTCATACTGGGAGTTATAGTACTTTTGATAGGATGTTATTTGCTCATAAATTCATCGAGCAAGATTGTTTCAATAATCAATACACAAAGCCAATTGGCTCAAGTCATCTCTGCTCCAACTTCAGGTCTTGTTGGCTATTGGGCACTTGATGATGGATCTGGAACTACTGCCGTAGATTCTTCTGGTAGTGGTAATACTGGAACTTTGATAGCTTCACCAACTTGGACAACCGGAAGGATTGCGGGTGCACTTTCTTTCAATGGTACAAACTATGTTCAAGCACTTTCAACACCTATTGCTAGTGGAAACTTTTCAGCTACTATGTGTGCCTGGGTTAATCTCTCAAATGTCACCACCGGGAATGCTGTTGTCACTCAAGGTGCCTCACCTCAATTTACTGGCTTTGGACTTTTTGTTGGAGCACGTGGAACGGGAACTGTTTCTGCAGAATATTATGGTGTTAAATATGTTACTTCCGGCAATGTCTTAACACCAAATACTTGGAATAATATTTGTGTCACAAAATCTCCAGGAGCGATTGATACAACCACTGCAATTTATTTAAACGGCACACAACTCACTACAACAGCAAACTCCACTGGAATCCCAAGTTTTGTTGCAACAAATCCTGTATATATTGGTACGGACAAAGTTAGTAACGGTAGTGCACTAGCAAATGCAAAAGGAACTATTGATGACGTTCGCATTTACAACCGTGCTCTTTCAGCAAGTGAAATTTCTCAACTCTATTCATATACAGGACCAGGAACAACTGGAACTGTTAGTACGGGTACTACAGGTACGACCACTAATCCTCCAGTTATTTCATCAATAAGTGCTTCATCGATAACTTCAACTGGTGCCACAATTTCATGGACTACAGATACTTTATCTAGTACACAAGTAAAATATGGTTTAACGACAGCTTATGGTTCTAATACAGTACTAAACAGCACTCTCGTCACGGCTCATTCAGCTACACTTTCTGGACTTACTGCCAATACCACTTATAACTATCAAGTAGTTTCAACAAACGCAGCAAATCAAACGACCACCTCAGCAAATCAAACATTTACTACACCAACAGCATCTGTAACAACAGGAGGATCAACTGCTATAACTGGTTATGGAACTGGAAGTACTTATGTTGGAAATGGTGCACTAAGTTTTGTAAATGCCAATCAGAAATTATCTGCTGGAAATGTTTTGCAATATGATAGAAATCAACCTTGGACAGTGATGACTGGTGTTCGAATGATGAGTAAGCCACCAGCAGGAGGAGCAAATATTATTTTCTCAAATACAAATGGTGCACCTTATAGTGGATATGAATTGTGGGTTAATAGTGGCGGAGTCATGGATGTTCGAATATTGAATTCATATGATGCTGGTAATTATCTCGATGTTGTCGGATCAACTGTTATCACTGATGGTCTCTGGCATTTTGTCTCTGCAACTTATGACGGATCAAGTTTGGCAGCTGGAGTAAAAATGTATGTCGATGGAAAGCCAGAGGCAGTAGCTACTGTCCGTGACCAACTCACAGGTTCAATAATTTCTGGAACACAACCTTATGCTATTGGAAATCAAAATGGCTGGGAGAACACTTTTGAGGCTCGAGGTTATATTGATGAATATTCAGAATCAAACATAGTTCGTACACCAAGTTATATTGCGACTTATTCTTCACCTGCATCATTGCCACCAATAGATGCAAATACTGTTCTTTATTATCATCTCGATGAAGGAACCGGAACAACTGTTAGTGATTCTTCAGGTCACGGTTATACTGGTACCATCACACCATCTGCTACTGGAGCATGGAGTACAAGTTCCACGGGTACAACGGTTACAACTGCAACAGGACCATATAGTATTGTGACAAGCACATCGGGTACTGGTTCAATAACATGTACAGGTGTAGCGTGTCCATCTAGTGTTGCAGCGGGAACTTCTGAAACATTTGTTGCTGCTTCAAATAGTGGTTCTACTGTTTTTGGTATGACTGTTAATGGTGTTGCTGTTTCAAGTTGTACTGCTGGTGGCACAACATGTTCAGCAAGTGTGACAGTAAATTCAAATACGACAGTCTCTGCAATTTTTGCAACAACTGTCACTAGTAGTGGCACTGGTCATAACTGGTACATGAAGCCTACGGGTACGGGTACACTTGATGCTAAGTCTTGGACTAATGCTAGTGATTACACAGGTTTTCCTTGGGCTTCGGTTCAACCAGGTGACACAGTCTGGCTCGCTGGAGGAACTTATAATATTCCAAAATTTGTTGTTCGAACAAATGGTAATGCAAGTGCTCAGGTTTATATAAAGAGAGCGACTGCTACAAATGGAGCATCAGCTGGTGCTGGTTGGGATCCATCTTTCGATCAGACCGTCATACTTCCATTCCTACAAGTTCCTGGAAATAATTACGTTACTATTGATGGGTCTGAACCACAAGGTTCATACGGAATACAAATACCTGCAATGGTGGATGGTTCTATCGGTATTGGTCTTGCATATAATGGTAATTGTAGTTATGACAATTTCTATAGTATAGAAGTTCCTGGTCCATATAGACCTGCAAGTACTATCACTTCACCAAGTTGGACAAGTGGAAATTATGGCGTGCACGCACCAATGCAGCCACAATATTCATGGTCAAATGTATTATTTAGTAATATATATTTGCACGGTGAAGCGGAGCTGATGAATATAGCTAACCTTAATAATGTTACTATTGAACACAGTATTTTGGCTGATGATTGGAATAATGGAGGAGCACACATTGATGTCATCTATGGAGGTAGTGGTATAACAAATCTTACAATTCGTTACAGTAGAATTTCTGGTAGTACTGCTGATGGTATGTTCTTTGAAGGTGGCGGAGCAAATCCATTCTATTTCTATGGAAACGTCTACACCAATTCCAACTCAACAATGCTTGGTTTCAAGATCGACTACCCAACTGATTTGTGGGGACCAATCTATATCTTCAACAATACGTTTTATGATTCAGACGCGATTATAGCTGCACCTTCATTGGGTGTCGGTGTAGTTGGAGCATCATCTTCACAAACCACTATTACGATTCAGAATAATATTTTCTGGAATGTAAAAGATTCACTTCCACTAGCTCCACATAGTAGTAATAATGCGTTTAACAATATCAGTCTTGCTGGAGGAACAAATGGTGAAGTGGGAATGAAAATTCTTACATCTAATCCATTCGTCAATCCAACAATTACAACAGCAGCTAACGGAATGACAAATGGTTTCGGAGATTTCCATTTGCTTGCTGGTTCTGGACCGATCAATGCCGGTGCACCTATAGCACCTGTTGCAGGTCAGTCTATAGGTGTTGATGGTGATGGAAATGTTCGTGGTGCAGATGGGACATGGGATCTAGGTGCTTATGAATATTCAGGTGGAAGTACTGTAACTGGAACCACAGGCACTACTCCTCCTTCTATTCTCTATACAGTCGGTCAACAAATAAAAGTTACTGGAACAGCAGGTGCAAATGTCCGAGGAACTCCTTCTACGGCAGGTACACTAGTAGTTGCGACTCCAGAAGCTACAGGTAATATCGGTACAATTACGACAGCTCCAGTAGGTTATACGAATGGAGTCTGGGCTACTGGATATTTCTGGTGGTATATAACATATGCTAATGGTCTAGTTGGTTGGTCTGCGGAATCAAATCTTGGGGCTTATACTGCTACTACTGCAACGGTACCAACCACACCTACAGGGATAGTTGGTACACCAACTACAAACTCTGTTGCTCTGTCATGGACAGCTGTCACAGGAGCTACTTCATATACTGTATATAGAAATGGTACATCTGTAGGCACCTCTGCAACTAATTCATATACAGATTCTGGTTTAACTGCAGGTACTTCATATTCATACACTGTCTCTGCAACTAACAGTGCTGGAACTTCAGCTTTATCTGTGTCTACTTTAGTAACAACCTCAATTATTATTTCTTCAACTGGCACTATTGAAATCAAGCGAGTTAATTCAACCCTTTCACCTACAACAGGTGACTCTGCATATGTAGACGGAATCACATCTCTTACAACAACTAACCAAGCTTATTTCAACACTCTCACAACTGGTCCTCACGTTGCATACACTTCAAACATTGCTGGTTACAATGTCTCATCTGCAAGTTGTACGTTTGCTACTGGTACCGCTGAATGTTTACTTGGAAGTCAGTCATCATACTCAACTACTAGTGTTAGTTGTGCTGGCTCATACTGTTCAACCCCTGTCTCAGTTACAGCTAACAATACTACTAAGGTTGTCTTTGAGTACACAGCCACAACTGGCACTGGAACTACAGGTGGTACTTCAAGCTATACAGTTAATACTTCAACATCTGGCACTGGTTTAGGAACAATCACATGTGCCGGCATAGTCTGTCCTTCTATTGCAAGTACCTCACTAACATTCGTAGCAGCAGCAAATTCTGGATCTACTATTACTAGTATGAGTGTTAACAGTGTCCCTGTTTCAACTTGTATATCAGGAGGAATGACTTGTTCTTATACAGGAATAATTAGTTCAAATACAGCAGTTTCAGCAGTCTTTACTCTTACTCAAAATTCAGATGTAGGAGGAAACTGGTATGTTGTACCAGGTGGAGGTACTGCAACGACATTAGATGGTTCAGATTGGATACATGCAACGGATGTCAACAATATCCCATGGGCATCAGTTAAACCTGGTGACACTATTTGGTTGGCAGGAGGAAATTATTATACAGGTTCTACTACTCAACCCAGAGGTATTGTCGTTAGAAATAGTGGCAATGCAACTAGTCGCATCTTTATAAAACGTGTTCTCTCAACAGATGCTGCGCCAACAAGTGTCCCTGGCTGGAATAGTTCTTTCGATTCACAAGTAGTAATCACAGCACTTAATGCTGTGACCGGTATTATAAGTTTCCCTCTACAAACAACTGGAAGTTATACAACATGGGACGGTCGTGTTACGGGTGGTATTAAATTGCAATTTAATAACTATCCAAAAGGCTCTGGTCCTTACGCTGCTCTCAAAGTTGCTAGTATTACAACCGGTCCTGGCGTACACGACACCACATTTACTAACTTCGATATTTCTGGTCCAGAAGATTCAATAACAACAACACACACCAATTACGATAGTGGTGTCTCAATTGCAGGTGGCCCAAATATACTCGTCTCAAATTCACTTATTCACGGATTTATGGATTTGATGAATATTAGTGGTTCAGTCGGTATAACTTTTGATCATAATAAGTTTTACGATAATGCCGGTGCTGGTCCAGGACATCAAAATCTCTGTGAGTGTGCTGTCGATGATCAGATGACTTATAGTAATAATGATTTTACTAATTGGACAGCAGAGGGAATAATGTCATGGAACAGTACAGTTCCTACGGGTCCTGGTACATATTATCTTTATGGTAATGTCTGGCACGATACAGTGGGTTCAGGACGCGTTCTTGAGATCATGGCTGATGCCTCAGGTACTCCAATAATAAATAGAGCATTTGTTTATAACAACACATTTGTAAATATTAATGGAGGTGTATTCAGTAATTCTATTCCTGGACACTATACTTCAGATAGTATTGCTAGAAATAATATAATATGGAACGCCAATCTCGGAGCTTATGGTCCTACTGATGATGATTATAATTATTCAAATTTGAGTCTCGCGGGTGAAGCTAATGGTGTCGTTACCACGAAGTATCCATTTGTTTCTACGTCAGATTTCCATCTGACTTCAAATACTCCTTCAGGTCTACCGCTCCCATCTCCATATAATGTTGATATGGATGGTAATCTTCGTTCAACATGGACACGGGGTGCATATGAGTACACTGGCTCAACAGGTGGTACAACTGGGGGCACAACCTCAACCTTCACCATTACTCCATCAGTTGGTGCAAACGGCACGGTTTCTCCTTCGACAGCTACGGTTACATCAGGTAGTTCACAAACATTTACCATTACTCCAGCTACCAACTATCAAGTAGCAACAGTCACAGTAGATGGTGCAGCAGTCACTTCAGTTCCAGCTACAGGGGGAAGTTATACTTTCTCAAATATCACAACACCTCACACACTTGCAGTAACGTTTAGTGCTATTGTGATCGCTACTCCTCCATCAACACTCTTTACTGTAAGTCAAAAAGTTCAAGTCATTGGATCAACAGGTACTAATGTTCGCGCTACTCCATCTATCTCAGGTACATTGGTAGTGGGTTCACCAGAAGCAAGTAGTTCAATTGGCACGATTACTACAGCACCAACAGGCACAACTAATGGCGTCTTCGCTACTGGTTACTATTGGTGGTACGTCACATATACTGATGGTACAGTTGGTTGGTCAGCCGAATCAAATTTGGCTGGATATAGCGCTCCAACAACCTTCACCATCACTCCATCAGTAGGTGCAAACGGTACAGTTACTCCAACAACAGCTACAGTTACTTCTGGCTCATCACAATCATTCGTAATTGCTCCAGCTAATAATTACCAAGTCGCTACAGTTAAAGTAGATGGCGTATCAATTAGTTCAGTCCCAGCTGCTGGCGGTACATTTACTTTCAATAGTGTCACAAACACTCACACTCTCGCAGTAACATTTAGTGCCGTTGTTACCGCACCTCTAGACTCCGACTCCGACGGTGTTCCTAACACAATCGACCTCTGTCCAAACACACCAGCAGGAGTCAAAGTAAACTCTGTCGGTTGTCCTCTACCAATATCAACCCACTTCACCATCACTCCACCTATCTCAACTACTAACCTCAACTCTGTCACATCCTTCACTCTAGCCAATACATCAGGTTCAATAGTCTTCACAGCAGCTAACGGTCCATACTCTCTAGTAAATGCTGATGGTTCAGCACTGAAC
>CAIRAF010000044.1 GCA_903876465.1 uncultured bacterium
CATTAACCTTCGTCAAATCAATCGGATTCTTCTTCATTTTCAAAGCAAAATTCTACGCAGGTAAACCGAAAGCATCAAAACCCATTGGGTGTAAGACAGACTTACCATGCATACGTTGGAAGCGTGAGACTTTGTCAGTCGCTTTATATCCTTTTGGATGACCGACGTGTAAACCTTCACCTGAAGGATATGGAAACATGTCGAGAACATAATATTTCTCTCTTTTAGAGTCCTCCTTTGAGGAATAAATCTTGTCTTTAGCCCACTTCTTCTGCCATTTGGATTCTATCTTGGCTGGATCATATTTGGCAGGAATTTTTTTCATAATGATAATCATAGCGTAAAAGCTCAATTCTTACAAAAGGTTTGACCAAAGAAAAAAGCAGTCCCCGAGAAGCGAGGACGTGCTTGAATTTTTCTAATTATTTGGACCAGTTAGCCACAAATATATTACATATGAGAGTGGGCAGATGCAAACTCCAAATACCATCCACTCAAGAATGCCCCATTTGCGAGTTTCACCAACAACCGCACTGCGAATTTCATTCGTGGTTTTGAACACGTCTAATTTCATAGTTACCTTTAGTTGAGGTTAATGAACACCGAAGATCGAGGATAAATCTAGCATACTTCAAGGTACTTGACAAGTGAAGATTATTTCGCTATGATATACCTTGTAAGTCGTAACAGAGTGCCATCTAGCGAAAGCTGGATGTCACTCATTTTTATATCTTAAACTCCATCACATCCCCATCTTTAACGACATATTCCTTCCCTTCAGTACGTAGCCATCCTTTCTCACGAGCCACTCCAAATGAACCAGCTTCAATAAGCTTATCCCACTCAATGACTTCAGCACGAATGAATTTATCCTTGAAATCAGTGTGAATAGCAGTTCCAGCCAAAGGTGCTGTCCAGCCACGAGAAATAGTCCAGGCACGAGTTTCTTTTTCACCAGTTGTGAAATAAGTAATCAAATCAAGAAGCTCATAACCTTTTTTAATCAAATCATCAATACCGTTATCGAGACCGCCGAGTCCTGCGCGCATTTCTTCTTTCTCTGCATCTGTCAGGTCTTTGAGGTCATGTTCGGTACCAGCGTCGACAATGACGTAGCCCGCTTTTGTTTCAGTAAAAAAATCAACAAGTGCTTTCCAACGAGGCTCTGGATTACCACTCGCATCCTTTATTTCATTTAGATTCTTACCGCCACTCTTTTTATTCAAGACATACAAAAACTTCTTCATAGTAAGTAAATGCATACTCTTGAGTAGTGGTGCTTCAAATTCATCTGCATGAACCGTACCAGCAAGTTTGCCAGCTTCTAAAGCCTTCAAAACTTTAGTTAAAATGCCAGATTCAATGATCGCCTCCTTTTTACCTGACTTCACTTCCCTATTTAAATTTTGTAGACGTTTGGTGACTGTCTGAATATCAGCAAGAATAAGTTCCAAATTAATAACTTCAATATCCTTAATTGGATTGATCTTGCCATCAACGTGAATAATATTATCGTCTTCGAAAATACGTACGACTTCAGCGATCGCATCAGTCTCACGTATATTGGTGAGAAATTGGTTACCAAGACCTTCACCAGCTGAGGCACCCTTCACGAGTCCTGCAATATCAACGAATTCTACGATAGCCGGAACTGTCTTTTGTGTCTTTGAGAAGTCCGCAAGCTTATATAGGCGCTCATCTGGCACCGCCACAACGCCCACAGATGGATCAATCGTCGCAAAAGGATAGTTAGCAACAAGAACACTCTTTTTTGTAAGAGCGTTGAAAAGAGTTGA
>CAIRAF010000045.1 GCA_903876465.1 uncultured bacterium
AACTGCTCTTGCACTCGCTGCAACAGCTGCATTACCAGCATTTGCTCAGACGAATAATCAAGGTGAACAGAATGGTCAGCCCACAACAACTGGTTGGCAGGGCCAAGGCAACAGTGCCGGAGCTCCAGGTCATACACGTGGAGCAGGCATGATGAACTCAGGTCCAGGAGTTTCTGGCACCGTTAGTTCAGTGAGCGGAAATATTATTACTATCGCAGGTCATCAGAGAACTGTACCTGGCACTCCTACATCAACTACTACATATACAGTCGATGCTACCAGCGCAACTATTAAGAAAAATAACACGACAAGTACCGTTTCAAGTATTACAGTCGGAGATAGAATATTTGCAGCAGGAACTATAACGGGTACCAATGTAGTTGCTACAAGTATCATTGATGGTTTACCTTCAATGATGGGTGGTCGTGGTAAAGGCCAACCAGGTGCAATGGGCTCCTCAACTTCTCCATTTGTCGGCAGTGGTCAACCGATTATTGCTGGTTCGATCGGATCAATAAGTGGTAATACAGTTACAGTTACTACAGCGACTAATGTTACATACACTGTCGATGTAACAAATGCAAAAGTCGTTCAGGGTCCAAATACCGTTAGTTTGTCTACTCTCACTGTAGGTGAAAAAGTAATTGTTCAGGGTACCGTTAATGGAAACTCTGTAACAGCTACTACAATCATCGATCAGACCGTTCCAGCTGGAACAAATACAACTCCTGGACAAGGTATGACGAATCCAGGTCAACACATGGGATTCTTTGGGGGAATTGGTAATTTCTTCAAACACCTCTTTGGTTTCTAAAATAGATTATTAATAAGTTAAATTAAAAAGCTTAATTAAAATTAATTTCAAAAGCTCATTCGATATCGGGTGAGTTTTTTGATATGCTAGATATTAAGGAATATATAATGTGTGTTGTCTGGCACTGTCATTTCTCAGAGTTAAAAATGAATGTAAATAAAAAGAAGCTAATTGGAGTAGCGCTTTTGTGTTTGTGTATCTTATGTCTTTGTGTGGTTATAGGTGTTTTGGTTTCATTTAGTAAAAGTAATATAGGTGTAGGTCAAAAGAAATACGTATCGTGGGCGTCAAAGGTTATAATTGATCCACAAAAGCTGTATCCAGTAGTGAGCGTTGTGGATGGTGATACTATTAAAACTATTATAGATGGACACAGTATTACTGTACGTTTACTTGGCATCAATACACCTGAAGTTGTTGATCCTCGTAAATCCGTTGAATGTTTCGGTCCAGAAGCTTCTGCTGAAACAAAAACACTTTTAACAGGGAAGAGCGTCATATTGGCACTGAATCCAAATTACGAAAAGGTCGATATTTATGGCAGACTATTGGCGTATGCCTGGTTAGATGATTTATTTGTGAATGAGTATCTAGTCAAAGAAGGGTATGCATACGAGTATACATTCAATGAAAAAAATCCGTATCAATACCAATCTGAATTTAAAGCAGATGAATTGGTAGCAAAAAAAGAAAGTAAAGGTCTGTGGGGAAAATGTTCACAGACCGCCGTGAGTAAGTAGTTCAATAGCCCAGCGCTATTTTTGCAACCAAATATAGATATCTTCGATGGCTTTGACTGCATCACCTGCAGCAATATTGTTTTGATGATATAGACCATCCGTGCAATCACCAGCTGCCCATATTCCTTCAATGGAGGCACGCTGGTTTTTTGCATCAGTAATAATGTGATTGTATTTATCTAAATTAATTTCATCTTTTACAAAATCTGTATTTGGAACAGAGCCAATTTCCACAAAAATTCCTGTTGAATTTAATTCAATATCATTGCCAGATTTTGAATCTGTGTAAATAAATGAATTAACAAATTTATCACCCTTAACTTCTTTTGGAATAGCAAATTCAACTCCTTTGAACTTCGGATTCTTCATTACAGCTTCTATTGTTCCAGGATCAGCTTTATATTCACTTCTACTCAAAAGAGTGACACTCTTACAATACGCAAGTAGTTGTGATGCACTTTCAAAGCCAGCGTTACCACCTCCGACAACTACAACATCCTGACCATCATAAAGTGGTCCATCACAAGTCGCACAATAAGTAAGTCCTTTGTGTTCAAAAATATCAGCGCCTGGTACGTCTAGTTTGCGTCTACGACTGCCAGCTGTTACTAGAATAGCTCGGGCCTCATACGAACCCTTGTCAGTTGTAATTGCAAATGTTCCTTTATTTGTAACTTTTGTAACGTATTCTCCTTCCTTAAAATCAATTACATCTTTACCATATGCCTTAGCGTGATTCTCAAGGCTTTTTGATAATTCAAATCCAGAGATCGCTATAGTACCAACCCAGTTCTCAATCTTTTCTGAGACATTACTTTGTCCTAACCAGTCTTTCGTGATGACAATAGTCTTGAGGCGTTTACGAGCAGCATAGACAGCTCCTGCAGCACCCGCTGGTCCTCCTCCTATAATTGCTAGATCGTACGTCATATTTGTGGAAGCATTATAACATATTTCTGTTATACTATTGCCATGAATCTTCACTTACTTTTACATGATTTGGGTTATGTAATAGATCTTATGGTTGCCATTTTCATGATTGGACTCATATCATATAAAGCAAAACCTGGTATTAGTAAAGTGACTCTTATTATTGCATTTATATCAGTCATTATTTTTGTAGTTTCGCATAGTCTAGGTGTGTCTGTTACAAACAGTGAATTATCGCGAAAGATATTGATGTTCAATTTGAATGATATATTTATGCCGCTTACCATCGCACATTGTGTATTTGCATTGCTAGGTAAGGCTCAACAACAGAAAAAAATTATTATCGCGTCGTATACTGTTGCATTCGGTATTCTTGTTTTTTTCATAATAAATCCAAGTCTTTTCCTTCTTGAATCTACGCCAAAATTATATTTTCCAAATTATTATGTACCAGGAAAATATTATTGGGTAATGCTTTTATTCTTTTTCTCCCTTAGTGTGTATTTTTTCTACTGGATGATTAAACAATATCGAATTGCTCAGGGTGTTGAAAAAAATCGTATCAAATATTTTTTCATTGCGCTTATTTTAGGGTATATATTTGGCTCAATAGATTTCTTATTAATTTATAATATTCCAGCTGATCCGCTTTGGGGCGCGCTATTTGTTCCACTTTTTTCAATTCCTTTTATTTATGCCGCATTGCAATATGAAATTATGGATATTTCCGTAATTGCAAAAAAATCTTTTGTCTATTCATTAATGGCTGGTGCTATTGGTGTAGTGTTAAGTATTTTAAATTATATAAATACTATCATCATCCGAACCTACCCAACTTTTCCAGATTGGGCTTCATCGACTTTCTTCGCCCTAATCAGTGCTATAGCCGTGATTCTTATTTGGAGCAAGCTTCGAGAGGCTGACATACTTAAATACGAATTCATGAATGTTGTGACACACAAATTCCGTACACCGCTAACGTCTATTAAATGGACTATTGAGAATATGCGTGAATCTGCGACGCCAGCATTTAAAGAAAACATAGACCAGATTGAGTTAGCAAATAGTCGTCTTGTTGACCTAACAAATATACTCGTTAATCTATCAAGCTCCGATGATAGAACATACGAGTATACACTTATGAAAATTGATATTGGTTCATTACTAAATGAATGTGTTTCTTATGTAAAAAATAAATCAAAAATTAATAATATAGATATAGTTTATATTGAACAACCTGAGATATTTGTAGTGGCAGATAGTCAGAAAATAAAATTTGTTTTTCAGACATTGCTTGATAATGCTGTAAGTTATAGTCCTAAAGGAGGAAAAATTACTATTGATGTGAAGAAAGTCGATTCTCGTTTTTCAAGAAATAGTAATTTATCAATTAAAATTAGTGATACTGGTATCGGTATTCCTAAAGACGAAATTAGATATATATTTACGAAATTCTATCGAGCGAAAAACGGTAGAAAAGCTGATACCGAAGGTATGGGTATTGGACTTTATCTTTCAAAACGTATTATTGAGAGACATGAAGGCAAAATAACTGTCGAATCAGAGGGCGAAGACAAAGGAACAGCACTTACAATTACCTTACCGCTAGCAAAATAATTTTTGTAATAGTTTTGTGAAAAAAATCCGGTTTGACCGGATTTTTATTTGATATTATTTCAATCGAGATCTTCGAAGAAAAGCTGGCACTGCACCCCAGTCATCATCATCATTCGTTTCAACTTTTACATCCTTACGAATGACGGAATCAGTTGGTTTTGCTGTTATTGCAGAATCTTTGCGATCACTTGAATTTGAAAGGGTATTGAATATTTTTCCAGCAGAATTGGCGAGGCTACTACGAGTAGAAGGCTTCTCTGCAGTATTTTTTGAAAAGGCTCCTATGGGTGATACTTCAGCAGGAGTGTTATTTGAATTTGATTTTGATGCTGTTGATTCAGGAAAACCTGTAGCAATAACAGTGACACGTACCTCGTTTTTCTTGAGCTTATCATCGCGTACTGTACCAAAGATAATTTTAGCTTCAGGATCGATAGATTCAGTAATAACCTTTGCGGCATCTTGGATTTCAAACATTGTAAGGTCTTCACCGCCGGCAATCGAGAAGAGGACACCTTTAGCACCAGTGATAGATACATCCAAGAGAGGACTATTGATAGCGGCCTTGGCGGCCTCTATAGCGCGATTCTCACCAGTTGCAGAGCCAATACCCATAAGTGCTGAACCAGCGTTTTCCATGACTGTACGGATATCAGCGAAGTCAATATTGATGAGTCCTGGAGTTGTGATGAGATCAGAGATTCCTTCAACTGCATGTCGTAGGATTTCATCACACATTGAAAAAGCGTTTTTAACAGTTGTTTCTTTGCCGACAGTTGAAAGGAGGCGATCATTTGGAACAACTATGATAGCGTCGACTTCCTTCTTGAGTTCATCGAGCGCAGAGTCAGCTATGCGTCCACGCTGGCGTCCTTCAAAGAAGAAAGGTTTAGTAACAACGCCGACGGTGAGACATCCAAGTTCCTTTGCAATACGTGCAACCATTGGTGAAGCACCGCTACCTGTACCGCCACCCAAACCGCAAGTGACGAAAACCATATCTGCCCCCTTGATAGCGTCTTGAACTTCATCGCGAGTTTCTTCTGCAGCACGACGACCCAAATCTGGGTTCATGCCAGTTCCTAGACCACGAGTAAGATTTTTTCCAATATGGATTTTCTTCTTCGCTAGAGAGCCATGAAGATCTTGAGCATCAGTATTTACAACAATGAAATCAACACCTTTAACTTTAGCATTGATCATGTGATTGACTGCATTGCGACCAGAGCCACCAACACCAAGAACTTTGATGCGTGCAAATGTTTCAATGTCTGGAGTTATGTGGGGCATGATATAAGTTGGAATTAAATTTAAAAATTAAAAGTTTGGACAAGACAATCCATACGCCATTTATTTTTTAACGGCGTTCCGAAAGGCGGATCTATAAAAAGCAGAATATGCCTTGTATCATAGCAAGTTATAAATGCCGTGCAAGTATACAAATCGCTACAATTGTGACAATTATTTCTAACCAAAATGTGCTCATTTTCCAATATGTTTGAACAAGAAAATGAAAGTACTGCTTGAGAGAGCCTGGCCTATCAGAAGTTGGCTTTTCTGGTACTTCAAGTTTGATTGCAAATCTTTTATTTGAGATTGGTGCAAACCATCGGATTCCGTATTCGATTGAATCAAGAATGAAATGACTCCATGTACCTGCCAGAATTACCCAACCTAGGTATTTGGTGAATGTTGAATTAAAAATAATACCAATAATTACGACTATCAGACTTGATACTAACCAAAAAAAAGGAATGTGCGTTATATAATTGCGATGACTATCATTTCTATTTGCTGTATTATGGCGATATTTTAAATTAAAAAACAAAAGATCAATATCTGGAAATTCACCAGCCAAAGTTCCTATTATCAAAAGCGTATTGATTTGGTTGATAGTTAAATCAGAAGGAAAGACAGTAAGAAGTGCTATCGTCGCCAAATATCCTCCAGCTAAATGTCCAGGTAGAACCATGTTATATATGCATTATTATTCGTCGTATTTTATGGCAAAAACTGTCTGATCCAACGTGTTGAAGCTTTCCAAAGGTTTGTGAAGAATATCTTTGTGCCATCTATCTCGGAGCCATCTTCAGCGTGAATGCCCCAGATACAAAGGCCATAAGCTACTGCCCATGTGCCATCCTTGAAAGAGGCCTTGCTTGTTGTATCACTGATAGAACCAATGCGTGAAGGGAGTTTGAGTGCTAGGCGAGCCATATCGTCAATGGAGTGCATGCCTGAACCACCACCAGTAATGATAATACCAGCTGGGAGGAGTCCATTACGACCAATCTTTTTCAGGTGAGCTTCGATGAGTTCGAACATATCAGAGATACGTGCAGAGATTATTTCCTCTAGTTTTTTGCGAGGATATGAACTACCAGTGATGGCACCAATCTTTATTTGCTCAGCTTCTTCTAGTGGAACCTTGAGCCCGAGTGCAATGTCGTTAGTAATATCAGTTGAACCGATAGGGAAGACTTCAAGTGAAGCGGGAATGTTATTTTCAAAGACTGCTATTGAGACTGTCTCAGCACCAATGTTTGCAAGTACGGATCCAGCAATTTTTTGGGATTTTGAAAGTGTAACGAATCCAGCTGCTATAGGAGAAGCCATGATGTCTTGGACTTGTATACCTGCCTCGTTAACTGCCTGAATAAGATCAGCCACATGATGTTCGAGACAAGTGATGAAGAGAGTAGTGAGCTCAATTTTATTGCCAGACATGCCGAGAGGATTACCTAGTGCCATACTTCCGTCAATCGTGTACTGCACTGGAATACTATAAATAATTCTACGATTGGCTATGGCTGAACGAGGAATGTCTTTTTCACATTGCTCTGCTAACTTGGTGAGGTCCATCTCTGTTATTTCAGCATCGGCTCGTGAGGTGATGATTGAACTTGAAACAGTGATGCCTGAAAGTCCAATACCGCCAACACCGACAAAAGCCTTTTTGACTTTTACTCCAGCCTTTTCTTCAGCAAGTGAAATAGCTTGCTTAATGCTTTCAGCCACATCCTTTACGTTGGTCACATAGCCATGGCGGAGGCCGTGACTGTCAGCTACACCGGCACCAATGATTTTCGGTAACCCTTTTTCGTTTTTTTCATCTGCGTCAGCAATAATAACCTTGACATGATATGTGCCGACATCTATTCCGGTAATTATATTTTTAGACATTGAATTTCCTACGTATTTTGACCTCTATACCTTCCATTATAGCGCCATGGTCGTGTCCTTTCAAATGTGTACAACCATGAATAAAGAGAAATGCAAAGAAGTTTTCATATGTTCTTTCAAATTTCTTTGCTTCTATTTTTGTCTCTTTGAGTGAGATGTACATTTCACCTTCAGTATTAGAAATTGGAAAACTTAAAATATCAGTAGCATGTTCCTTGTTTCGATAAATTGTATTAAGTTTCTTAATTTGTTCCGAACTCGTAATTATGAGGTTCAATACATAACCTTTACCTAGAATTGCATCTTTAATTTCAACAAAAGAAATACGCGGAATTGAACCGCGCGTTTCATTTACTAGAGTAAAATTGTTTTTGCTTTTCTGTGAGGCGACCATTTCTATTTTCTTCCTGGGCGCTCTGGTTTAACTGGAGCTTTGCCTTGCTTAACGAGTTCAGCAAGTGCTGATTTGCGAGCAATTGATTTCAATGTCTTTTGCTTAACCTTATATGGTGATTGGACACGAGTAGCATAACGAAGTGAACGCTTGCGGTTGATGACGCCAGAACTCTGGACTTTTCTGCTAAAACGGCGAAGTACGCCAAGGGCGTTTTCGTTTGGATTGCGAGTGATTTCTACGTTTATCATATAGGTTTACTAGGATAACACAGGTTTAATCGGTGTGCAAATATTACCCCCAATAATCAGCTTCTATCTTCTTCATATACTTTGGCAATTCCTCTAAGGAAACAACTGACTGAGCATGTGTGTCAGTATTGCGTACGATAGCAGTCTTTTCGACAGCTTCTTTTTTACCCATAACAATGGTGTAAGGCATATGGAATTTTTCATTGGCTGATACTTGTGCTGTGAGACGATCCTTGGCGAGACACAGATAAAGTGGAATTTTGACCTGACGAAGCTGTTCGATGACGTTGAGTGCGACGAGTTTTGATTCCAAGCCAAGTTGAACAAATGAAGCGATTGGGCGTTTCATCTTTGAAACTGATTTGCGTAGAGCCGGTGTATTTTCCTTGATGAGGATAGACATACCGACACCTTGAACATCACGCTTCATATTGAGACGTTTTGCGAGTCCGTTATAGCGAACGCCGATAGCGAGTAGGCGCTGATCCTTTTTCTTTGAATCAATCTTATTATTCACAATCGCGCAAATTGTTTCTGTACAATATTTTCGATTGCCAATGAGGCTATTATTAACAGTATAAGGAATACCTAGCATTTCACAGTACTCAAGAATTTCTTCGAGGTGGCGACGACTATTTTCTGATAAAAAATCCATTGACTTAGGTGCTTTTGTATTGAGCTCGATACAAGGTTCGTCGTGGCACGAAAGAAGTTCGAATGGATCTCGTTTAAGCATCTGACGACACTCAGGAGTCATATCATTTATGTGTTTTCTATAATATGCAGTGAGTTCACGAGCGAAGCGAGCGATGGAGTCGCGATCACCGATAGAATTTATCTCGACAGATGTATCGGTGTAACCTTCTTCAATAAGAATTGCGCGAGCTGTTTGTATAAGTGTGGCTTCAGCAATAGAACCAGATGAACCAATAATTTCTAGATCTGCATATCGATAGTAGCCACTCTTTTTAATAGAATTTCGAAAAGCATCCTTAAAATAAAGCATAACTGGTTGCTGTTGCTCGATCCAAAGATCCTCATGATATGTTCGAATAAGGGCTATTTTTTCTTCGGCATGTAAGGGAAGACGTCCTTTTCTTGAAACGGTGTGCGCCTATGTGGGCGCTGAGAGTGTCGCTTGCCGAGGGCGGAAGCTGGAGTCCCTGAGGATGCCCAGCTAAGGGGCCAGGGGCGGGAATTGCGTCAATAGCCGCGGCTTGTCCAGTTGGGTCCCCAAGGGCCGCTGCCTGAGGGGCTCGGGGTGGCCGGACAGCCGGGAGGGTTATAGGTCCGACCAGGGCTCTCGAGGCTGCGGTGGTCGTGGCTATGGCCCTCTGGGCGCCGGCCATGGCAGCTCGGGCCCTCTGCGCCACGAGGTCGTGAGAGGGCGGACCCCTGTACGAGCCTGGCGAGGGGCGGATCGTTGGGCGAATGGGCGGCAAGGGGGGTGAGATGGGCACGCGCTTAGCGGCTGCCGGGGTAGCGTAGGGAGAGGGCAGTGATGAGCCGATGCGCCTCGAGCCAGAAGGCCCGAAACCCCTCCTCCGAGTCCAGCCCCTCCCCCGGGCGACAAAGCGCCAGCACTTGCCCAATTAGAGGGTCGTCATGCAGCGTGACGTGGGGCCCACTAAGCCGCAGGTCCGCTATGGTTAGCCCCGGGTCACGCGACAAACGGTCGGGAAGCTCGTTTTGTTCGGCCTTGATGTGTTCAGAGTCGGGCAGGGTGATGCGCCACTCCATCATCAGCAGCGTTGCAAAGACCACCGCGCGGGTCGCCAGGTCCGAGCGGAGGCGCTCCTTACTGCACCACATAATAGCGGTCATGCTATCGCCCCGAAGAGCGACGGAAAGGTCGCGTATCCCGAGGGCACGCGCGGCGATGAGTCCCAGCGTGAGCCCAAGGTACTCCGCTAGGTTTTGGTACTTGGATTCTTTGTTAAATCCCATCGCCTCCAGTGACGCCGTGTAACCCCCCAATAGCGTCGGTGCGTCGGCGGTGGGTAGGTATAGCAGGCCCCCCGCACCCCAGAGGCACGCGTCCCACTGGAGGATGGCCGTCGAGCACGGGCGCCG
>CAIRAF010000046.1 GCA_903876465.1 uncultured bacterium
CAAGGAAAATAAGGAAAAGATCCCTGCAGATGTCACGAGTTCTATTGAAGCAAAGATTACAGCATTGAAGACAGCGAAGGATGCGCAGCCATCTGATGTTGCAGCTATCAAGTCGGCTAGTGAGGCTTTGTCGAGTGAGATATCGAAAATAGGTGAGATCTTGGCGAAGGCAAATGCGGCTGCAGGTGCAGGTGCTGGGCAAGCTGGCGCGCAAGGTGCAAATGGCGCTGGCGGAAATGCAGGCCCAGAAGGAGATGTGAAAGACGCAGAGTTTAAGGAGAAGAAGTAGTTCTTGAAAAAAATGAAGTTATTCACCCTTGGAGTAAAAAGGGTGAATAAGTCATCAAATAAAAAAAGGACCCTCGCAGCTTTCCTGAGTTACGGCTCTGGATGAGTCGGCTCAGGAAAGTGAACGAGGGTTCTTTACTAAAGAAAATTTAAGTAGCGGTTGATTAGGCCAATAAAATGGCAAACCCGAGGACAATTGGTATTAGTAATGCTACCCCAATATATTTTGCGGGAGGCCAAATGAAAGAAACTCCGAAAAAAACAAACTGCTAATGGAAGGTACTTGGAGATAATGTTTTTGGCAGTCATAGTAGTTTAAATGAATAATGTTGAAGCCTGACCAAGAAGTCCACTGATAGCCCAAGCCATCCAACCAATTACACACATTACAGTTATTGTTATGACCGAGACAACAAGTATTTCTGTTTCATCATCTACAAATTCACTTTGCCTTTGCAAGGAATGATGTTCATTTGAATTTATTTCCATATAATTCACTTTTGTTAAAGAACGAACAATTTCGTCCTCATTTGTTAAAAACCATATCATCTGTTACATTATCAGTCAATAAACCCATGAAAGATTACTACAAAATCCTAGGAGTCGAAAAAAACGCTTCTCAAGATGACATCAAGAAGGCGTTTCGTAAGCTTGCACACGAGCATCACCCTGATAAAAATAAGGGCAACCTTGAAGCTGAAAAGAAGTTCAAGGAAGCCAGCGAAGCTTATTCGACATTGTCGGATAATAACAAGCGCGCACAATATGATCGCTTTGGTTCTGCTGGGCCTGCTGGAGGTGGTTTCAACCCTAATCAAAGTGGTTTCGCTGGCGGTTTTGGAGGTTTTGATTTTTCTCAATTTCAAAATGGCGGTTTTCAAGGAAACTTTAATGGACAAAATGTAGAATTTGATCTTGGTGATATATTCGGTGATTTCTTCGGTGGTGGTAGAGGGCGTCCTAGAAAAGGTAGAAATATTACGATTGATCTTCAAGTAACCTTCAAGGAATCTATCTTTGGTATGGAACGTGAAATTTCAACTGGTAAGGAAAAGTTCTCAGTTAAAATTCCACCTGGTATGGAAAATGGTCAAGGATTACGTATTGCAGATCGAGGTGAAGAAGGAGCTGGTGGACGCGGAGATTTAATTGTAAGAGTATGGGTTGGTGAAAGTAAAATTTTTCGTAAAGAAGGATTCAATTTGATTATGGATTTACCTATCAAGCTGACGACTGCTCTGGCTGGAGGAACGGTGGAGATTGAGACTCTTGATGGAAAAATTGAAATGAAAATACCATCTGGAACTTCTCATGGTGAAATACTTCGTGTAAAAGATCGTGGTGTTCCAATGACTGAAAGAGGCGTATCTGGTCGCCGTGGAGATATTCTAGTTGTCACACATGTTGAAATGCCAAGAAAACTTTCTAAACAAGCACAGAAGTTAGTTGAAGAACTAAAGAAGGAGGGGATTTAAAATAATGAAGCTAGGAGCTTGGAGCTAGAAGAAAGAAGCGCTATAATTAGCCAATGAAAAAAATACTCCTTTCAGGCGTTAAACCTACAGGTACAGCACATATTGGTAACTACTTTGGTGCCATGAAGCAGATGGTTGATTTGCAAAATTCCGGTAACTACCAATGTTTTCTTTTTCTTGCTGACTATCATGCTTTGAATCTTATTCAAAATAGAGACGAGATGAAAAAACTGACTCTCGAACTTGCTCTTGATTATCTTGCTATTGGTTTAGATCCAAAGAAATCAATATTATTTAAACAATCAGATATTTCTGCTCATACAGAATTGGCATGGATTTTTGACACTATTGTAACAGTTCCATATCTTGAGAGAGCTCATGCTTTCAAGGATGCCGAAGCAAAGAATAAGGAGATAAATGTTGGAACATTTAATTATCCAGTGCTTATGGCTGCAGACATCCTTCTTTATGATACAGATGTTGTTCCGGTTGGTCAGGATCAAAAGCAACACATAGAATATGCACGAGATATTGCTCTTAAGTTCAATCATACTTTTGGACCTAAAAATGTTGAAGAGTATAAAGATCTCATTTTTAAACTACCAGATTCACTTATTCTCGATACTGTTGCAGTAGTTCCAGGTACAGATGGTCGCAAAATGTCCAAGAGCTATAACAATATAATTCCTCTTTTTGCTACTCGTGAAGAAATTACTAAGGCTGTTATGAGTATTGTTACAGACGCTGGTATTGGGGCCATAGGGACTGATGGAAAAGTCTCTGATGGTAAGCCAATTAATTTATACAACATTCACAAGCTTTTTAAGGCAAAAGATAAGCTAGACCAACTTTATGAAATGAATAAAGGTAAATATAAGTCTCTCAAAGATGACCTCATAGAAGATATTGATGCCTTTGTTAAGCCAATGCGTGAACGTCGTGAAAAACTCGCTAAAGATCCAAAGAAAGTCATTAAAATTCTTGAAAAAGGTGCTAAGCAAGCAAAGAAAATCGCTGATAAAAAACTTTTGGAAGTTAAGAAAGCTGTTGGAGTTTTGTAATAATCAATAAACAATGGTCAGTGATCAATTCAAAGTAAAAACTCAATCTTTTGAGGGACCCCTTGATCTTCTTCTTGACCTTATTGAGAAGAGAAAACTTTTTATTAACGATATATCTCTAGCGAAAGTCACCGACGACTTTATTTCACATATCCAGCAATTTGAAAATTTGCCCATGGGTGAGTCAGCTCATTTTATATTAATAGCCTCGACCTTACTTTTAATAAAGTCAAAGTCTCTTTTACCTAGCCTCAATCTTACTGAAGAAGAAAAAGGTGATATGCAAGACCTTGAAACCAGATTGAAAATATATAAACGTATAAAAGAATCAAGTATTTTTATTCAGAAGTTATTTGGCAATGAAATAATTTTTTCTCAGTCACATGCACGACCAGTGAGTCCCGTCTTTGCTCCAGATGCTGAATTTACCCTTGAGAAAAGCCTATTTTTGCTGCAGGATTTGATTAACAGGCTACCAAAGAAAGAGAAATTACCACAAGTGGTTGTTGATAAGGTTATTAGTCTTGAGGACATGATTGGTACACTCACTAAACGTATTCAGGGTGCACTTAGAATGAGCTTTAAGACTTTTGCCGGTGAGCATAAGGAAAATAAGGTTAATTTTATTGTCAGTTTCTTGGCTATGCTTGAGTTGGTCAAACAAGGTGTAGTTCACGTTACTCAAGAGTCAAATTTTGGTGATATTCAGATGGAGACAAAGGATGTAGGTGTGCCGAGATATTGACAGTTTAGTATAAAGTGCTATAAATCTTGTAGAAATTGGCTTCTGAATGTTTTGGGGGCCATAACTGCAGTAAACAATTCAAATTAAAATAATTATGAGATACCAATCGGTAATATTTTTTATGTTCGCATTGAGCGGAATCGTTATGCTGTTTGTGATTCGTAAATTTTACATCGCTTATAAAAAGCAGTACGGGATTGCATTTACAGAACACTACCCAGATCTTAAGTTATTCCCGCTTCCGTTTATCGTCATAGCACTTGGATCTGAGTTACTTCTATTTGTCTTTCGACTCTGGTGATAGGGTAAATTCAAAAAATTCACAATTGGTGTCTAACTTCATTGTTAGCACCTTTTCTTTTACTTCTTTTTAATGTCCCACGTCTAATTGTTAGGAAGTGAGGGTTGAACTGGGCTTCAATTTTACTAATGTACAGTAGTTGCAAATCGTATGCAACTGAGTTTGATTGCACGCCTAACATTCGTGTGCTACCTGCATAAGTTTTGCAATAACAGTACATCATGTTTTTAGACATCCTTATAATGGACTGTTGAATGGCGCCCCCGTAAGTTTACTGGTAAAGAAACGTGAAAAAATGTAAAATGTATTAATGAACCTTTCCGCCCAACTTGAAGCCATTCTCTTTTGGAAAGCTGAACCGGTTTCTTTTAAGAAATTGGCTACACTATTATCTACTGAGGGAGCAAAGCTTTCAGAGTCTGATATAAAAGTTGGACTTTTAGAATTAGAAAATACATTGAAAGGCCACGGTCTTACCTTAGTTCAAACAGACTCTGAAGTCATGCTTGGCACTAGTAAAGAATTATCTCCCTTAATCGAACAACTAACTAAAGAAGAACTCAGTCGTGATCTCGGTAAAGCTGGACTTGAAACACTCTCAATTGTTCTTTATCAAGGCCCAATATCACGAGCAGACATTGATTATATTCGTGGTGTTAATTCACAGTTTATTCTTAGAAACCTTCTGATAAGAGGTCTTGTTGAGCGTATAGATAACCCAAAGGATGCGCGCAGTTTCCTCTATAAGACTACTTTGGATCTTTTAGCTCATCTAGGAGTATCGAAAATCGAAGAATTGCCTGAATATGATAAAGTTCGTGCTGATATTGAGGGGTTTAAGAATCAGCATGATACAATAGAAGCATAATGGCTTCACATGCGTTAAAAATTGATCGCTTCTTTTTAATTTCAATAAGTGCATTAACTTGCGTTGGGTTCATAATATTCCTTTCTGCCTCATTGGGCCTTCTCACACAGGACGGAGTTAGCTTTACTACAGTTGCTCTTAAACAGGTAGCCAGTCTCGGTATTGGCATCGTAGCCTTCTATATTTTTTCACGAATTAAGTACACTTGGTTAAAAAAATTTGCTTTAGCCATTTTTATTGGAGCAATATTTATTAATCTTTTACTTTTCATACCTAGTTTGTCACTGTTCCACGGAGGCGCTGCACGCTGGATCAATATTGGACCTTTATCATTCCAACCTTCAGAGTTTTTGAAAATTGCTTTTATTATTTATCTTGCTGCCTGGATACAATTCGCAAAAGATAAAATAACTTCATTTAAGTTTGGTCTTGTGCCATACCTAGTAATCACTGCAATATTAGGCGGACTTTTACTTGCTCAATCTGATACAGATACATTTCTTATAATTGCATTCACGGGTGTAATCATGCTCGTAATTGCAGGTATGCCTATCAAGCATGTGGCTATGGCTGGCTTAGTATTAGCTTTAGTGGTCGTTGGTGTTGTCATGCTTCGTCCATATGCTTATCAACGTGTGCAAACATTTTTATCAGGTAATAGTGATTCCCGAGGTGCAGGTTCTCCATCTTTAGCGTCCCCTTCAAACCGTTATCAAAGGTCAAAGGCAGTAAGTAGTTGCGTTGCGCGAGTTCTGCACCGGGAGCCACAGACGGTGTCTGACGATCTTGCGCCAAAATTTTAGGTGGCGTGAATGAGACGAGTACAACCGTCGCGATCAATATAGCGGCAATTGTTCCGAGTTCAATTTTCAAGGTGCGCTTTAATTCGAAGTTTGCGCTCTGGGATGCTCTGCGCCCCGCAAAGTGGTGAAAGGCTCCAATTCCAATTGTCGCTGCTATGAAAATCAATTTGATAAAGAGGAAAAGCGTCCACTCGTTGACACTTGTAAAATTCAGAGGTGTTGCCAGGAACCAGGTCAGAATGATTGCCAGGGGGATAAGTAGAGCAATCGATACAGTGCTAACCCTTCGAGTTATCTCGAACTGCTCTCTGGTCCCCTTTAGGAAGAGGGCTACTACCGAGCCAGACCAAGTTATGGCACAGAAGAGGTGGCCTGCGGCGATGAATTTTAATCCCGCGGGGTGAGCAAGATCCAGGGCATGACCTTCGAAGAGTTCTTGCGAGGAAAACACAAGAACTATTA
>CAIRAF010000047.1 GCA_903876465.1 uncultured bacterium
GAGATCTACACAGGCGAAGACACTCTTTCCCTACACGACGCTCTTCCGATCTACCTTCAGTTATTCCTAAATCTGTAATATTTCTCATAAGTCTTTGTAAATCATACACTTATGATATCTGAAATAATAACCGCAGTCCAGCGTAAAGGGCAAAGGATAGATAATGACCGCACCAATTCAAAATGGGCAAACAACAGAAACACAAAAACCATCAGATAAAGAACTAAACTTTCGTATGCTAGAAGCTAAGTACGAAAAACAGCTGTCACAAGAAAGACAAGCCAGAATGCAAGCTGAACAAGAAGCGCATCGACTATCTCAAATAAGACAAGCTCCGCAAGAAGAAGAAGAAGATACAGAGCCCTACGTAGACCACAAGAAACTAAACAAAACACTAGCGAAATATGGCCAACAGGTTAAACAAGAAACGCAAACGGAAATACAAAGAGCTGTCCAGACTGCTTTGCAAGATGAAAGAAAACAAAATTGGCTCAAAAATAATTCTGATTTTTATGAGGTTCTACAGAATGCGGATAAGTTCGCTGCGAAGGACCCAGAGCTTGCTGAAGCAATACTCGAAATGCCAGAAGGATTTGAACGCCAAAAACTTGTTTATAAGAACATTAAAGCTCTTGGACTCCATAAACCTGAAGTGAAACAGCCTTCAATACAAGAGAAAATAGATCAGAACAAAAGGTCACCATATTATCAGCCGTCAGGTGTGGGTACAGCTCCTTACGCTTCAGTCGGTGATTTTAGCTCTCAAGGGCAGAAAAGTGCGTATGACAAAATGCAGCAACTCAAACAGCAGCTTAGAATTTGATTTTAATTATGGAGAATAGCCAAGTCGGTAAGGCACTTCACTGTTAATGAAGAGAGCGTGGGTTCGAGTCCTACTTCTCCAGATAAAGACTTAGTAAAAAAGACAAGGAAAAAAAAGATGAAAAAGAAAAGTAACGATTCGAAGAAAACCTCTTCTAAAACATCATCAGCATCCAAAACCGCCACATCTACCAAAACCTCTACAGATGCTTATACACAGGGAAATATTACTGTTACAGGAGGCGCTGGAAAGGGTGCTACTAATGTTAAAATAGGGCTCCCTGGAGGATCACTTGCTAATAACTCAAAAAAAGCAAGCAAGTCTAAGGGAAAAAAATAAATTAAATATAACTAAATTCCGCCAGTCCTGCGTTATGGACATTCGCGTTAGATAGAATCGCACCTATCATTAGATATGATCGAAAACTGACGTAATAGGCTCGTCTACCGATCGCCATATCAACATTAACCTCTCATTCTGAGGTTTTATGTCGATTACGACTACCGGGAATCTAGGCCCGATGATTTTGCAGTCGCTTGCGCCTGCAATGCTATACGTGCCTACTCCCACCATGAACTATATTACGGTATGCGACAAAGTTTCCATGCCAGCAAACGGTGGTACAACCTGCCGATTTATGCGCCCCCGCGCACTACAGCCACCTACTGTCCAATTAGGTAACTCGGGTATTGATCCCCCAGCACAAGTGCCACAACGAGATATCATAGACGCGCAAATGGCGTTTTTTGGAACAGGCTGTATCATAAACGAACAAGTCATTTTGCAAGATCAGGAAGGGGTCCTCGCTTGGGTGCTTGGATGGATGGATGGTTCGTTGTGTGCTTGGATGGATGGATGGTTGGTTGGTTTGTTTGAGGGATACA
>CAIRAF010000048.1 GCA_903876465.1 uncultured bacterium
CATGTTTTTATTTTCTTTGCATTTCATTTTGTATGAATGATTCAGCAATATCACTATCTTGTTCGTGAAATACTACTATGTCATAGAAGGCAAAAGAGCCCATTTGATTGCCAGTGTATCTACTTAGTTGATTGAGGATTTTCTTGTCTCGTAGAGTTGTAGATAGTATGAATCGTCCATAATTATCGAAGAATGCCGCATCCTTGTAGCCGTGTTCTTCAAGAAAGATAAAAATGTTTAATGGATTGAGTTTATTTTCTTCGGCAGATTGGCTATCGTATTCAAAATAAATAGCCGGCTTTGTCTTAGTAAGATAGTCCTTTGATCCACGGATAATTTTATTATCAAATCCATCAGTATCGATTTTGAGCAATTTTGCTCCTTTAAAATCAGGATTTCTGGCTATCAATGAATCTAGGGTGATTATGGCAGTCTCAGAAGCTTTAGCTGTGATAGAGGTATCCAATTTCAGAGTTCCTTCTTGCTTAATTTCTGAGGCAATAATTGTCTCGTTTGTTTCGCCAAGGAATTTCTTACATAACTTAACAGACTTATTAGTACCAAAGTTTTCTGTAAGAATTTTAAAATATTTCTCATTACCTTCAATGCTCATAATCTCATAGTTAGGATTGCCGCTTAGTAGCATAGCAACCGTATCACCTATATTGCCTCCAATATCAAATATTTTGAGATTTTTATATTTAGTATCAATATATTTGGCCAGTCTAACCAGATTTGATCCATAGTCAGGATATCTTTCTAGAACAGATGATAAATTGTGGTTTCTATCCAGTTTAATATTATAATTGCCAACAAGCATTTTACCTCCTGTTGTTTTACGAACAATTTTATCTCTGACCTTTTTAATTAAGCTTCTTTTCATTTGATTTGTAGTAAACAAAACATGTTCCTTCAATATGTTTCAATTCTTTGCATCGGGCGTCTTTTTTAAAGTAGTTATTTAGTACTTTTGTCACCCCTCTCCAAATACCGTAATCGTGCCACAGGATGATGCCACCAGGTCGTATAAGCTTAAATGCGACTTCAGTATCGTTTATAACATAAGGTGCAGAGTGTGCGCCATCAACAAACATAAAATCTATAGTTCCATAATATGGTTTGAAATCAAAAGTAGCACTATCTCCGTATAATTGGATTATTTTGTCAGCATTATTTTTATAGCGGTCACCAATAGTCTCCTTATCAACATACGCTTTGTCTCCATCCTCAATTGTAAATTTTGTATGACCAAGATCCTGTTTCGGAAGATCAAGAGTAAAGACGGTCGAATTTTGTGGAGAGAAGTGGGCTAGGTTGATAGTAGTTCGGCCATTGAATGTTCCGATTTCAAAGACTTTATTTGGTTGATTTTGTCTGACTATAGCAGAGATAGTCTTGAGTTCAGCAAGAGTTATATTGCCATCATCACCTTTTTTTTCTATTGGTTCAATCTCGATATTAGATACAATCTCCTTGAAGGGAACTTCTGGAATAATGGGTTTATTCCTTTTAATGCCGAAAGTAGCAAGTGTTTTGTAGATTATGACTCTGATATTCATATAAATGGCAATTATTTATGTATTAAAATTAACTTTAGCCTCAGAATAATTTTTTGCAAGACATTTTTAATATAAATCTTCCTCACTAGTCTAATGTCAGCTTTGTTATCTATATTAACATTTAATGGATGTTTAAGCGGAAATACCATATCAGATACTGGAATATTGATATCATTAAAGCCTTTTGTATGTGTGGCTTCCGATCCAAAACCTATATTTTCAACAAGATTTGTATTTGGAATTATTGCGTAGCCATTTTGGTATAAGGTGGTGTATTGCCATTGCGCATCCCATGTATCAGTATTTTTATCTCGCACATGTTTTAAGTGCTTGAGTAAGAATTTAAGATAACCATGTTTCGAAGACATTTCATCTAAATGGTTCATTGAGATATCGTACTTTTCCCAAGCTCTTTTCCATGTGGCCCATCCCCAAATTTGGGGTAGGTCTGAAAAACGATATGAATATTTCGGGTCAGTAATTTCCGATGATTTAAGGAAATTTGAACCATTGATATGCATAACTTTTGTATTGTTTTTATATCGTTCAAGCAGTTCTGCACAATATGGAAAGAATGAGGGTACAGGTAAGCAGTCATCTTCGAGAATTATTCCGCTTTCAACATTTTCAAAAAACCACGTAATAGAACCTGAAACATTTTGTTTGCAACCAAGGTTTTTGTCTTGAAAACGAGTTTTTACTTCACATTGCCAATCGATTTTGTTAACTACTGAACGTGTGACCTCGCAGAGTTCCTTTTCACCAACCTTATTTATACGAGCTCCATCAGCAGCTATAAAGAGTTGTTGCGGACGAGCTTTCCGTATAGCTTCAAAAACTCGACTGGTGTGATCTGGTCTATTGAATATTATGAATAATATAGGAGGGGTTTTAGCCATATTTGTCCTTTCAGAGATATTATTCTTATAGGAGTTGATGTAGTATACTACAGAAATATAATTCTAAATAATGGCTGAAATAATCAAAAAACAGGATGTACCAGTATTACTAATGCTCTTCAATCGTCCAGAGCATACACGTAAGGTGTTCGAGAAGGTGCGTGAAGCTAAGCCTACCCGGCTTTTTGTTGCAGGTAATGGTCCAAGAGCAGATGTGCCAAAGGATATTGAGCTTTGTAAAGCTGTTCAAGATATCTTTAAGGAAGTTGATTGGGAGTGTGAACTTCATACGAATTTCAATGAAAATAACATCGGTATGAATCCTCAA
>CAIRAF010000049.1 GCA_903876465.1 uncultured bacterium
CGTCCTCAAACATTAGCCTATCTTCTGTCGGGTGCCGAGCGACCACGAGCCACAATCTTGACACTGAAGCCGCTGTGTTCGGAAATATTTAGAGCGCCAGTCTTGCGAATCCAATCAGGATCATTTGTATAATGCTTTTCAACCAACTCCTTAGTTGGACGCATCAACTTCATGGCCACAAGCTTCAATCCAAGTCTTTCATATCTTCCAATTATTTCCCCGACTAGGGTTCTCTGAATAGCGTCAGGTTTTATAAGAACGAGTGTTCGCTCGCGCTTAGGATGAGTGTGATCTATTTTAGTATGTGTTGTCATTTCCGTATTGTATCACAAGCAATTTGGAACTTATAAACTACGCTGTTAAGATTTCTGCATCCCCTTTTGTGATGAGGACTGTGTGTTCGAAATGTGCACTTGGACTTCCGTCGACTGTTTTATATGTGTAACCATCAAGATCGAGATCAACATGTCTGTCACCAAGATTGAAAATTGGCTCTATAGCAATGACCATCCCAGGTTTGAGCACTGGACCTTTACCAGCGTCGCCGTAGTTAGGTACGAATGGATCTTCGTGAACATCATAGCCAACACCGTGACCAGCCAATTCTTCAACTATGCCAAATTTTCCTGCGAGACCAATTATTTCAATAGCACTACTGATATCACCAACCTTCTTTCCTCCCTTGGCAGCTCTTATACCAGCTTTGAGAGCATCTTTAGTAACTTCAAGAAGACGTGCTCTTTCAGGAGAAATATTTCCAACAGGCACAGTCACAGCAGCGTCAGTTATTAAACCCTTATGAACTAATCCAAGATCTAGCGTGACAATATCACCTTCTTTGAGAATCTTAGTTTCTTCATTTGGAATACCGTGAACCACTTCATCATTTATAGAGAGACAAAGTGCTGCTGGAAAAGGTCTATCTGCACCAGATGGTGTGTAATTGAGAAAAGCGGCAGTATCACCTCCTTCAGCAATAAGTTCACGTGTACGATTTTCTAAATCAATAGCTTTGACACCAGGAGCAACCATCTTGGCCAATTCACGTAAAATAGCCCCATGACGACGGCCGCCTTCACGAAGTATGGCTATATCTTCTTTGGTCTTTAACTTAATCATCTTTATACACTACGCCAAGCCAAGCTTTTTCACAATATCAGCGTGAATGTCTTCGATTTTACCTATACCGTTAATGTCTAGAAAACGAAAACGTGAATTATTTTTAAAGAAATCAATTGAAGGCTTCATGTCCTGTACAAAACCACTCAAACGATTCTTAATACCTTCATGAGTATCATCGGCTCTACCACGAGCAAGTAGACGACCTGTGGCTTCTTCATCATGAACATCAAGATAAATAACCCAGCAATCACTTATACCATAGAAATCAAAAACTGATTCAATTGCTACGGCCTCTGGTAATCTACGAGAAGTTCCATCAAGAACCATGTGCATATCTTGCTCATATTTCTCAATGAAAACTTTCGCCCAATTATAAATTGCTAGGAATGATGGTTGAAACCCGCCTCCCATCTGAATTTTCTTGGCTTGTTTCTGAGTAAATGAATCACCTTCAATAAATTTACGGAGTTCCTTACCAGTTTCAACGGTAAATATCTTACGTGCGGGGTCTTTCTGACCTAGGACATCAATTAAAAGTGCTGCCTGTGTTCCCTTGCCACTACCCGATCTCCCAACAAATATAAATGCCTGTGGTTTCATAAATATAATTAGTTTAATTAGGAACAGTATAACAAAAAGAGCGATTTCTCGCTCCTTTCTTCTAATTTCTAACTCCTAACTTCGCTTTTTAGTACTCCCTCATACTTACTTGAGCATCAATCTTCTTCAAGAGATCAAGAACAACTGAAACAACGATGAGGAGAGCTGTACCACCGATAGCGAGTGTCTGACCGCCAGTGAAATTCTGCATAGCCAAAGGAAGAATAGCCACAACACCAAGGAAGACTGCGCCAACGAGGGTGATACGAGTAACGATAGCTGCAAGATAATCACGAGTATGCTCACCTGGGCGAACACCAGGAATGAATGCACCACCTTGCTGGAGGTTCTCTGAAATCATTGTTGGATCGAAAGTGACAGCAGTATAGAAATATGTGAATGCAACAACAAGGATGAAATAGAAACCACCATAGACCCATGGATTATTAAAGAATAGGGCGAATGATGAAGCGTATGCAGCCACAACCGCATTGGAAGCATGTGTAAGGAAATTGGCAATAATCTGAGGGAACAAAAGTATTGAGAGAGCGAAGATGATTGGAATAACACCAGCTTGATTCAAACGAAGTGGAAGGTATGTAGAAACACCACCGTAAACCTTATTACCACGGACTTGTTTTGCATAAGTTACTGGTACTGAACGTTCAGCTTCCGTAACAAAGACAACGCCGGCAATAACTACGATAGCAATGACTAGAACAGCGATATAGACAGTGATCTGTGATGAATCAAAAGTTGAAAGGAATTGAACAGCATCCTTTGGCAAACGAGAAATGATACCACCGAAGATTATGAGAGAAACACCGTTACCAATACCAAACTCTGATACAAGCTCACCGATCCACATAAGGAGAATAGAACCAGCAGAAACGACAATTGCGTTGATGATGAGATTGCCTGTACTCAAATGACCGAGAACGTTCTGGTTTTCAAGAAGAACAATGAAACCGATAGCCTGAACTAGAGCGAGTGGCAAAGATAGGAGTCGTGAATAATTTGAAAGTTTCATACGACCGGCTTGTCCTTCTTCATGCATGAGAGCCTTCCACTTTGGAAACATCATGGTCAAAAGCTGAATAATGATTGATGCGGTAATAAAAGGACCGACACCAAGCATAACAATAGAAAGGTTAGAGAGACCTCCACCTGAAAAGATATTCAAAAAGCCGAAGAATTGACTGGAGCCGAGAAGCTTTGAAAGATTGGCTACATCAACACCTGGTATTGGTATTGCTGCTAGGAGACGAAACAAGACAAGTGCGCCAATAGTGAAACCAATTCTCTTGCGGAGAATAGGATCTTTGAGAGCGGTGATAAATTTTTGCCAGAAGTTTTGCATATGATTTTGATTTCTTCCGTTTAAGCCTTTAATACGCTCTATTATATCTCACTTATTCAGCCTTTGCTTTCTTTGCTGGAGCTTTCTTTTCTTTTACTTCTTTCTTTGGTTCAGCTTTCTTTTCTGACTTTTCTGCTGGAGCTTTTTCTGTCTTTGGGGCTTTTTCCTTCTTCTCTTTCTTAACAGCCTTCTTTGGTTCAACAACCACCTTTGGTGTTCCGACGATACCTGCAGCACCAGTATTTTTAACAATAACCTTTGGAGTAATAGGAGTAACAGTTCCGCCAGCCTTTTCTATCTTCTCTTTTGCACTACCTGAAAAAGCACAACCTGAAACCTTAACAGCTTTGGTGATTTCACCATCACCGAGAATCTTGATAGGAGGAATATTTCCTGAAAATGTAGCGACAGCACCTTTTTCAACGAGAGTTGTAGGAGTAACTATATCCCCTGCAGAGAAAACTGCTTCAATCAAACTGACGTTAATAGCCTTGAAAGCTTCCTCAACTGGTTTGTTCATGTTAACACCACGGCCACGCAACTTTGGAAGACGCTTGATGATGTCACGCCATTCTGGACGGCGCTTGTTACCAGCACGAGCTGACTGACCTTTGCCACCACGACCACTGGTCTTACCACGCTTACCACCACGACCTACGGTCGCGCGTTTCTTATTCTTATGGACTCTTTTTAGTTGATGGAATTGCATGGCAGTAAATATTAAAAATTATTTTGTTTCTTTGCTTTCTTTAGCAGGCTTGCCTTGGAGAGTTCGACGGTTGATTCTACTCAAATTATCAAGAGCAAGAATCATGGCACGAGCAATATTAACTTTGTTCTTTGAACCAGACATGATCTTGGCACAAATATCGCGAACACCAGCAAGTTCAATAACTGTACGAGCTGAACTTCCAGCAACGATACCGCTACCACGAGCTGGGAAAACCATGATACGTGCACTACCAAACTTTGCTTCAGTAGCGTGAGGAATAGTCATCTGGGCTGAAAGTGGAATTTTGACGAGGTGCTTCTTTGCTTCACGAGTAGCCTTTTCGATAGCAAGTGAAGTGTCGATAGCTTTACCGAGTCCTACACCAACACGACCCTTGCGGTCGCCTGCTACAACGGCCACACTGAAGTTCATACGACGTCCACCAGAAGTCACACGAGTAACACGGCGAATGTCTATCATCTTTGCATCGAATTCAGGCTTGACGCGCTCACGAGGCTCACCGCCACGGCCACCAGATCTGCCACCACTGCGACGAGTGTCACCTGGAGTAGCACCACGAGCACCGAGACGAGCTGAATCACGCATCTTGCGTCCTGGAGTAATCTTATTAGCAACAACAGCTGGAACAACAACTTCTGCATCTGCAGAAACTACTACTTCAGGTATTGCTCCTGCTTGTTCGTCTGTTATTTTCTTGATTGGGTCTTTTGGCATAGTAGTTTAATAAAATATTAGAATTGAAGTCCACCTTCACGAGCACCTTCCGCTACAAGCTTGATCTTACCAGCATAAAGATAACCTCCGCGATCAAAAACAATCTTTGTTATCTTTGCAGCAACAGCTTTCTTAGCAAGTCCAAGACCAACTTCTTTGGCACGATCTGATGGTGTCTTTCCTTTTACTTCCTTTGAAGTGAAAGAAACGAGAGTATTACCTTTTGTGTCATCGATGATCTGAGCATATAGATACTTATGAGACTTAAAGACAGAAAGACGTGGACGATCACTTGTTCCACTGATCTTCGCACGAACACGCGCATGTCTACGTGCAAATTTCTTATTTTGAGTTTTAATAATTGATTTCATGGTAAGTATTTAGTTTATGCGGCCTTCTTTCCCTGCTTTCGACGGATAACCTCATCTGAATAACGAATTCCTTTTCCAAGATATGGTTCAGGCTTCTTTGTAGCACGAGTGACTGCAGCGAATTGACCGACGACTTCAGTATCAATACCAGAAATAATAATGTTTGCTTTTTCAGTAGTTACTTTGAGACCAGCTGGAATAGGGATAGAAACAGGATGTGAAAAACCAACATTCAATACTAGATCCTTTCCTTTGACATCTGCCTTAAAACCAATACCTTCAATAATAAGACGCTTCTCATATGCTTTGTGGACACCTGCAATCATATTACGGAGATGTGAAGCATAAGTACCTATCATTGCTGCAGCCTGGAGTGTATTTCGAGTCTTTTCAAGAACAATCTCATTGTTTGCAATAGTAACTTTGACATCATCACGGAAATTCTTTTTGAGCTCACCGAGAGGACCTTTTACAGTCAAAACGCCATTAACAAAAGTAACTTCTGTCTTAGCTGGGATGATTATAGGTTTTTTGGCAATTCTTGACATAATAGTATTTAAATTATTACCAAATCTTAAAAAGTATTTCTCCACCAAGTTTAAGTTTCTTTGCATCGACGTCTGTCATGATTCCTTTTGAAGTTGTGAAGATAGTATTTCCAAAACCACTGCGGAATGAACGGATATCTGAAGCTTTTTGATACAAACGGCGTGAAGGCTTTGAAATGCGCTCTACCCCGTTGATACGTGGCACACCATCAAAAGTGATGATACCGAGTTCGAGCTCGCGCTTGGTCTTACTCTTCTCTACTGAAGAGATATAACCAGCCTTCTTCAAAACATGAGCAATGTTTTCTGTAAGCTTTGATGCGATAACAGTCACAGTAGCCTTCTTTGCATCACTACTGTTCTTGAGACGGATTATGAGGTCTGAAATAGGGTCTGTTACCATGATGATTTCTTTATACCTGGGATAATGCCTTCATTGGCGAATTCACGGAAACAAATACGGCAGAGATCGAAGTCACGCATATAACCGTGCTTGCGACCACAGCGGAAACAACGACGAACAACACGCGAAGCAAACTTCGGTGTTCTCTTTGAGCGAGCTATAACTGCTTTAGTTGCCATAATTTGTATTTAAAAATGAAAATTTCGATTGGTTAGCTAATTGGCCTTTGATTCTGGCCGTTTGCTTCCAATCACTTCCTCAGGGCAGGCTTCTGTTGAGGTAGGTATGATACTAGCAGATGGTCGGTAAAGGGTCAATAGCTAGTCCCTTTTTTACTACTTCATTGCAGTTCCACCTGCAATATCACCAAGACCCCAAATGCTCAAAACAACAAATATTAGAATTGGTGGTAAAACCATACTATATATACCCCATTTCTTCATATTTTTCTTTTTTACAGGTTCCTGCTGACTCGAAGCAACAATAAGTAATACTACACCCACAATCACACCAACAGGAATTAGAAACATTAAAGCCGTTATTGATAACGAACATATTGTGTCGAATATTTGCATAGAATTTAATTAATTCTATTTAAGCCCACCTGTCACCTGACATGAAGCCTTAGACCCATCATCGTTAGCCATTGCATTACCATTATAGCCAGTTGAGTCTACACAGAAATTTTGACCAGGCGTTGCGGATGGAGCCGAAATAGCGTACGAGCTACCTTCTGCAAAACAACTTAAAACATTTTTATCTTTAAGCTGTGCGATTGTTGAAGCAAAAGAAGGGTCAGCAAACATTCCTGATGAACAGCTTCTTGTCATGGAATAAGTATTATTATTTCCGTAATAAACTTCGGCCACCGTCCTCATCTGAGCGACTACTGACTGAGTCTGCGCATCATTTCCCTTCTGACGTGCGCTATTCAAGGAAACAAGGACAACTGACGAAAGAATACCTAGAATAGCTACTACAGGTAATATACAAGCGATAATAATACCGACAATTAAACCGGCAGTGTGTGACTTTGCAGGATCTTTGTAAACAACAACACTTCGTGCAAGCATATCGTGGAGTCCTTGTTTCTTTTGTGTAAAACCAGCAATGATATAACCAATATATAGAATAATTTGTGAAAGAATTTTTCCAATAGTCTCACGCAAAATAACTCTGCCGAAAGAAAGTTTTCCAAGATCGTCTGATTTGACAGTGATACCAACAAGCATCTTTCCTAGAGTTGCTCCAGTGTAATATGTCATCAAAACATAATATCCCCAAGTAACCAACAAATATATTGGGAGTGTTACAAGCTTGGCTGACTGACTCTGTAATCCTGAACTCAATGCGGCTGCACTCGAGAGGTACTGGATAGCACCGATAGGTATTATCAAGATAATGCCGTCAACCATAGCAGCGACAAATCTAATCCAGAATCCAGCATATTTCGTAGTAATATTTGTAGACGTAGCTATAGAAGACATGGAACTGACTGGTGTTTGAGGGACTTGAGGAGTTTGGAATGTCTGAGGTGTTGGAGAAATTGGAGGTGTTGCAGACACAGTCTGATTGGCACCAACAGCAGAAAAAGCTTCACTAATATCAACTATGGTCCATCCTCCAGCGGATGTTAGATTACGTTCAATTGTCTCTTTCGTTAAACCTTGGGCTAACTGTTGCCTAACATAATCGAGTAATTGCGTATTAACCATAAAATTAGATTAGTTGAATAATAACGAGATAATATAGAAATAATAGCACGAACTCATTCATGTCAAATCTTCAAGTGTGCATAAGTTGTCGAGCTAAATAATGCCTAGTCGATTACAAAAATAGTCTAACAAACCTGATTTCCTCAAAAGTAAAACTACCGCCAAGTATATTTTTGACTGGTGAGAGAGCTCTGCCACCACCCTCTTGCATACCAACTTTATGAAATGCAGCAGCAATCTTCTGAAAGCGCGTTGTTGGTAATGCTTTTCTCAGATGTGAAATATTCCAACGAGGATCTTCTGCTCTAACCTCTTCAATATGACCTAGGATTGTATCGAAACTCAAACCACGCTCTTTGGCAGTCTCACGTACTGATTTTCCTGCATCTATTAATGATTTGGTAATTTGAGTCGTAGGAATCTTCTCTTTTTTCATCTTTTTAATCCTTTTTGCTGATTTCAATGACTGTAGTCTTTTTACATACTGAAGATTTGATTCATTTTCCAATTGTTCCTCTGGATCTGAACCAATAAATTTAAATTGTCTCTTCTTCAATTCATCAGCCGACAAAGCCATGAGTTCTACTTCAGCTTTCTTAGACAATTCACGGAAATATCTATCAAATTCAAAAGCTTCTGGATGAATATGAAGTGCCATATCATTAAGACCAACAAGTGTAAGTCCGAGTAGTGACCGAACACGTGACAGAGCCACATATCCCATACCTTTTTCAAAAGATTTTGACAAATCGATGTGAGCAGAATCTAGCGACATTCCCTGACTCTTATGAATAGTGATAGCCCACGCCAAACGAAGTGGGTATTGTTCAATTTCAGCCAAAACCCTATCACCTTCTACTATATGCCAACTTTCTCGTGGAACATCTATATCGCGTCCGTCTAAAGTTTTGACAATGATATGATCATAATTACATTCAGTAACAATACCTCGTGTACCATTCGCATAATTTAGCTCACGATTATTTTTCACAAACATAACCTGGGCTCCAACTTTTAATTTCAATACTTCTGGCGCCAGACATGATTTCTTCAAACCTTCCACCAATTTTTTATTTCCATGACTAATCATCTTATATTCCACAGGTTCACCCGGTACAGCGTTTAGTTCACGTTCATTTTCAGCATCAACGTCTTTGTTATGTGAATATAGACGTGTTGGTTTGATTTTTTCATCCAGGGAAACATCCTCATTATCTATTACAATTGAATTTTCAGTATAACTACCATCCTCTTCGAGATATTCAATTCCATCATCCTCTTTTCTATTATTTAAAATAATTCTACCGTGAAGCAAATCCCTCATTTCTGGTGAAAGAGATTGTGCACGAATACCATTTAAAATTCCTACGTATTCCCTATCAATTTGTCTATGTTGTTCTTCCAAATAACACACAGTGAACTTAGCTTCTTTCCATGAAGGTGAATGGTAAGCAAAATACGCATCTGGTTCCCCTCCGCGAGAAATCGGAGGCAACTGAAAGAAATCACCACAAACAATCACTTGAAGTCCACCAAAAGGTTCTTCTGATTTGCGGATTTTCTTCACAATCCTATTGATTAGGTCTAGCCTGAAATGATGAAGCATTGAAACCTCGTCAATAATTAATACTTTCGCTGACTCAACTTTTGGTCTTACAAAACTTTTCTCTGAAATTTCCTCAATATCTTCATCTGAAAGTGAATCTTTAACACCAATGCCAGACCATGAATGAATAGTCACGCCACCCATGTGTGTC
>CAIRAF010000050.1 GCA_903876465.1 uncultured bacterium
CTAATATCTTTTCTTAAATTCAGGTCTTGGAGGACGTGGCGTTTCCTCTTTCTTTGTAAATCGATTTGGATCGGCCTGTTTGATTGAGAGATTGATTCTACCCTTTTCATCTACTTCTTTAACGACAACTGGTACCTTATCACCTTCTTTAACATATGTTTCAACTCTCTCAACACGGAATGGTGCAATTTCAGAAACGTGAACGAGTCCTTCTGAATTTGGACCAATCTTTACGAAAGCACCAAAATCCATAAGACGCGTTACTTCACCATCAAATCTTTCGCCAGGCTTATATTCACGTGTCATACCATAAATAATATCTTTAGCCTTTTGAGCCGTTTCATTTTTACCAGTAATAAAGATATTTCCATCATCTTCAATAGTAATATCTTCAACTCCAGTATTATCACGTATTTCATTAATTGTTTTACCTCCAGAACCAATGACGAGGCCAATTTGATCAGGCTTAATCTTCATGACAATAATTTCTGGCGCATTTGGATTGATCTTGGCACGTGGTGCTGAAATAGCTTTCTCAATGACATCAAGAATAGTGAAGCGAGCGGCCTTAGCCTTTTCAAATGCTTCAGCAAGAATTTGCAAAGGAATACCACCAACTTTGACGTCCATTTGAACTGCGGTGATACCAGTGCGTGTGCCAGCAACTTTGAAATCCATATCACCATGATGATCTTCAGGTCCTTGAATATCAGTGAGCACTTTATAAGCAATTGGTTTTCCTTGAGCATCTGTTTTCATCATGAGACCACTAGCAATACCAGCAACTGGCGCCTTTATAGGAACACCGGCATCCATAAGTGCGAGGGTTGATCCACAAACTGATCCCATGGAAGTTGAACCATTTGAAGACATGGCTTCAGAGACGATACGAATGGTATATGGGAATAGGTCTTTTGCTGGAATAACTGGTACCAAAGCTTTCTCAGCGAGAGCTCCGTGGCCAATCATGCGACGATTTGTTCCACCGACACGTCCAGTTTCACCTGTTGAGAATGGTGGGAAGTTGTAATGATGCATGAAACGTTTGTTTGGCTGCTCCATCAAACCGTCTAAAACCTGTGCGTCGCCTGGGCTTCCGAGCGTTAAGGCCGAGAGAATATGGGTTCCTCCACGATAGAAAATGCCTGAGCCATGTAACATGGTAGAAAGTCCCCCAGCCTGGGCAAAGAGGGGGCGAATCTGGTCCATGGTACGGCCATCGGCACGCTTACCATTCTTTATGGCTTCTTCGTGTAACAATTCATTAACGGCTTCTTCGAATACTTCCTGAGCCATCGCTTTATTTCCTTCAGGCATTTTTTCTTCAAAAAGTGCCGACCAGATACCGTTAATTTCATTTATATGATTATGACCAGGAGTTCCACTCATTATGAACTTAGCGAGCTTTGGTGAAATTTCAGATTTGAAAAGTTCTGCAGTTCCAGGTGTTGGTTCTGGTAAAACTACTGAAGCTTTTGGTTTACCAATTTCAGCGATGATTTTCTTTTGCCATGCTTGGATTTTTTCAATTTCGGCGCTAGCTCGTGTTAGACCTTCATTAACAAGATCTTCACCAACTTCATGACTGGCTACTTCTATCATATTGATCATGCCATCTTTACCACAGGCTACGAGTTCTAGATCTATTTTTGCTTCATCACGTGTAGCGTAGTCTGGATTGATGAACCAGTTATGGTCCTTGGCTATACGAATAGCAGATGCCGGTCCATTCCAAGGAATGCGTGAGACACCGAGAGCGAGTGAAGCAGCGATAACTGATATAACATCTGGATCGTGTTCATCAATGGCGAGTGTCGTCACAATGACTTGAACTTCATTGCGCATTTTCTGATTGAAAAGTGGACGAATAGTTCGGTCAACAATACGACCAGAGAGAATAGCTTCAGTAGAAGGCTTTCCTTCACGACGTACAAATCGTGATCCTAGAATGCGACCAGTAGCGTAAAAACGTTCCTCAAAATCAACAGTGAGTGGAAAAAAATCACCATCCTTCAAATCCCCCATCACTGCAGTAGCGAGAACTGCTGTGTTTCCATATCTCACAATAACTGAACCATCTGCATTTTCGGCAAGGTCGTTGAACTCGGCTGATAATATCTTGCCTCCTATCTCGATCGAATATTCTTTTTTATTCATAAAACTAATAAATTAGTCGTCTCTAGATTTCAGCTTTGAAAGAAAGCTGCCTATCCAGAGGCGAATTGATAATGGTACTAAATCTGCATATGTAATGTAGCAAATATCCTATTCCCTCACCAGTCCTGAATTCCACGACAAATCGAATATCATTTTCATCATATTGTGAATAGTTTCATCTTCAATGATTGTTCCAGTCAGAAATTCCTTATTTAAGTTAATAATCGCTATCTTATTTTCACCGTAGATAGTTATCTCACCCTTAAATGGAAATTTTTCTTTTTTTACGTATTTTATCTCTGGAACCACCTCCTTTTTGTAACCTGAAAAGAATTTTGCATTATATTCCCTGTTTTCTTCAGTATCAGGAATGATTCCTTTGGTTGTAATACCTATTTTTTCTTTCGAACGTCGAAAATTCTCAAAAAATTTTGTTGGAAATACTTTCTCCAACTCTGATGCATTCGACCAAGCAAGCATTTCATATTTTTTGTCTGTAGCAATCATGTCTTCGTATATAGCCATCATACCCTCTGTGTTTTCATAGTAAGCAACCTTTGGTCGTGTACCGAGTGCGCCAAAGAGCCCTTCAATGTCAGGAAGTATTGATTTCATTTGATCAGACTCTTCTTCTGCACGACGGATTCTTCCTTCTGTGTAGCGGATGACCTTGTCCGGCTTCTCTATTTGGTAGAATATTTTGCTTTTCTTTTCAATTTCACTTACTAGTCCACGGATAGAGAGTGTTGTGAGCACGTGGTAAGTGGTACTGCGGTTGATCTCAGCGTATTCAGCCACTTTTGATGGGTAGGCACCACCCAACTCAAGCACCGAAACGTATATTTTAGCCTCTTTGTCAGTAAAGCCTGATTTTATGAGCTTTTCTACAAGGCTATAGTTCTTTATTTGCATAGTAATATGGTACCCTTTTGCCTATTATTTGTCAATTCTAACGAACAAAATATATATATATTGATAAATATGGCTCTAATTAGTCACTTTTTATAATCATATTTATCTTTCTTACGCACAAAGTTTGACAAAGTTGCTATACTGTTCTCAGATAAGGTGAGTTCTTTGAAAACCATATTCACAGCAACCCTATCGGGAAGCGTATGGAGCAAACATCTTATCTAGAAAGGAAATTAGTATGAAAATTCCTAGTCGCGAAAACTCGTTCAAGTGTTCATTCGAAGGTTCGATGATGATGGTCAAGATTGATTCCTGGTCAAACCCAAGACGTCTCTTTAGTAATAGGGCAAGTATATGTGTAGAGATTGGCTTAGAGAGTTGTGATGATTGTGAAGCTTGTACGAAAAGAATCGCTCAAGTTAAAAGCGTTCTGAGTAATAGTCACATTCGACACTTCTGGAATCAGGGCACATTGGTGTTACAGAATGATAGCGATTCAGAGTCTGGAAGTGAAGGATTATTCTGCTACCCAATCGAGTATCTTTCACGAGTCCTTGGAAAAAAAGTGGTTCGAAATGAAGGGTGAATATGGTCAAAAAGGGGTTAGGTCTAAATCCTAATCCCTTCTGTCTACGGATGAATCCGTACTGATGAGCTCAAAAGAGCGAAACAGAAAGTTCTTTAAAAATGGCTTTAAGTAGGTGTGCCATTGAACACCAGAGGAGGAATATTATGACAACAACCAACGAACGGTCTCAAGAACGCGATAATCAAATCGATCGGCTCTTGTATGAATCTGGGAGCCTTCAGCTCGACACTAGAAGTATTGCTTCTAGAAAGCTCATCGTTATACGGGATGAACTGTATCCCCGTGAGCTAAAGGGTCTCATTGCTGATGCGTGGTGGCTTAATGATGATGAGTTCGCGTTATTGAAGAAGACGCTGAAGGAAAAAGATCCTTCGTGGGTGGATAAAAATCCCCACAATTACTAAATAAATAACGTGCCGCATAAAAACACGTAAACCGGGTAATATTTCAGCGGAATATTGCCCACTCCATTGGGTTCGAGACAATCCTGTCGCGAATCCATAGAGTTAAGTTCTTTACAATTGAATCCGCAGTATTATGAGCTTAATTAGTTGAGCTTATAGAACTGCGGGTTCATTCACACTGACTCCGCTGGGCCTGCCAAGCATATAACTGGCACTTTATTCTCGGATCATTTGGTTTTCAGCGCAGAAAATCAAACCGAGGATAAGTTAAATCCCCATCGAGGCCCTATACATTATCTGGTAGGGAAAAATATCGAAAGCGGACACTAAACCTGTGCGAAAAAAAGCACGGTGTTATAGAAAGCAGGACCTCTGGGTGCCCCTAAGGTCTACGGAACTACTCGTATGTCGCCAGCCCGCTGGTTAAAGACATAAAAGATCAGACGAATTCACGGGTGAATTCGATTGTTCACGAGCAAGTCTAGTTGGTGTGAAGTCTGTGCAGGTGTCATCTTGGGATGATGTCTGCACTACTGTCTCGGGATGTGTATCTCGGCTGATGAGCTCAAAAGAGCGAAACAGAAAGTTCTTTAATATGAAAATAATAAATGATTGCCAGCTTCGAGATAAGTTTATCGAAGCCTGTGAGTACTGGATACCAGCAAAGATATCTATGCACATTGATAGTGAAAAGGCTCTACTAACTTGGAGTCGCGCCGAGCTAATAGCCTGGTTTGAAAGTGGAATGAAAATTAATCCCACACAAATCGAGACTGATTACTTGAATAAAAAACTTGATATTGCTCTTAGTTTTGTTATTAGTCTTGAGCAAGGATTGGTTCATGAAGCAATGAAGATTGCACGTGAAGAATGGCGACGTGGCTTGTCTAAAAAGGAGATTATTTATTTCCTTAGACATTATCAAGGAGTCATGACAGTAGTTCTGTCAATAAATGATGGTGCCTCCATCGAGTTAAAAGATAAACTCTAAAATCTATATAAATTGAAATATGGAAGAAACTAAGTTTTTCTGTTTACCTGCTGCCAATGATTCGCATCCAGAACCAATGCGTAACCTGGAAGGTGTGGTGAATAATTGGTTGAAAGCGAATCCAGGTGTTGATATTGTTAGTCGACAAATTAGTTGCTGTTCAGGAATTAATATATTAGGTAACCCATTTCTTAATTGCACAGTCGCCATTTTCTTTCGCCGTCGAATCTAAAAGGTGACACAAAAAACCACACAGTAAAGTGTGGTTTTCTTTTACCCCCTTCTATTATTTCCTGCTCTAAGCAAATATTTATTTACATTTTCATCGAGGTCCATGAAATGGTCCGCGACTTCAATGAGTTTTGCTGAAGTAGATTTACCGAATGAGACAACCTCAACTTGGCAACCTTGATTCATCTGGAGATATTCGACGAGTGGACAGAAGTCACCGTCACCAGTGAGAAGAATTACAGAGTCAAGCTTTGGAGCGAGTTTGACGGCATCGATCGCGAGACCAACGTCCCAGTCTGCTTTCTTTGCGCCAGAGCTAAAGATTTGAAGATCCTTGACCTTGGTTTCAATACCCACCTTTGTGAGTGCATCGAAGAAGCCAGTTTCATCACCGGATTCTGTAGAGATAACGTAGGCGACTGCGCGAACGAGTTTACGGCCATCGAGAGCATCTTTGACGATGGCTCCGAAATTGACCTTTGAATGATATAGATTTTTACCGCTATGATAGAGATTTTGTGCATCGATATAGATACCGACGCGTTGTTCTTTGTGTTTAATTATTGACATAAAAAATGTGAGTTATAAATGTATTAAAAAGATTATTAAGTTGTTAAAGTGCGAACTATGTAAGTTTAGCGCTAAAGGAGAGAAAAGACTATTTCTTGAGATCGAGCTTCTTAATGACAGCTGCCTGCCTGCTTCTTGTTCTTGCTTGTTCTTGCTTCTTGC
>CAIRAF010000051.1 GCA_903876465.1 uncultured bacterium
CTCCATCTTTGCCGGTATGCAGCGACAAATTAACAAATTGGCTTAATCACGCTCTTCAGTCTGAGCTTTTTCTACGGCATCAGTAAATGGCACTGTATTATTCAATCAATATTCCAAATATCTAATTGCGCACAAGGCTTGCTCTAGTCCATCGAGAGAGAAATCGCCAATCATGGAACCCTGCCGCCCTACTCGTCAACAATGCATCTTGTGCAGATATCAATCATAAAAGCGACCTAAAGCTAGCCTTGCCTGATAAATTAATAAGTGAGACCAAATACAATAATTACATATGATTTACTAGACATAATGCTCAATACCAAAAATTTGGACTACTATTATTCTTATAAATTCCAAAACTAATAACCAAGTCTCCGGGGGTAATCTATGTTTACTGGATACAACCTAGTCTTACCAAATACAGGCTTAGGCAGCTATCTTCAAATTGGCGAAGAATCATACAATCGCGGGGGCATGGTGGTTAAAAAGGTGCTTAGCTCATTCCTTGATGAAGATGGGGGTATAAATGCCAAAAAACTACAAAAATCTTGGTTTCCAGAAATCAAAGCCAGCATCTTTATATCCCATGCGCACCAAGATAAGCCAAAAGCTTTAAATTTAGCTGGGTGGCTATGGTCGGAATTTCGAATCACATCTTTTATAGATTCATGCGTATGGGGGCACGCAGATGATCTTTTGAAGAGAATCGACAATAAATACTGCTTAAATGACGATAAGAAAACCTACAGTTACGAGAGTAGAAATAAATCAACAAGCCATGTGCATATGATTCTTTCTATTGCCCTAGCCATGATGCTAGACAAAACAGAATGTTTATTCTTTTTAAATACCCCCGCCTCCATTGCCGCCTCGGATGTCATATATGGCAACACAACTCCTTCGCCATGGATTTATGCTGAAATAGCCCTTAGTTATTTGATACGTCGAAAACCTCTTCGAGATCATAGAGCTCAAGAGAATCAGGAACTTTTAAAGTACGCAACTGCACTGGATGAGGCTTTGAATGTTAACTATAAATTAAATCTAAGCCATTTAACGGACTTATCCTCATCGGATCTCAAAAGCTGGAACACACAATGCACAGAAGCTAATGCCACAGAAATTAAGGCTTTGGATATTTTGTATAAATTCAAACCTTGAATACATACCCCTAGAAAGAACCTATCAATGAATCCAAATAAGTTAAAGCATCTAGAGTTCATTCAAGCAGTTATAACCAGGATGAATACAAACTCTTTTTTAATAAAGGCATGGTCAATTTCCATAGTCTCTGCGTTATTTGCCCTGTCCGCAAAAGACATAAATGTAAATTTTGTCTTTATTGCATACTTTTCAATTCCATTAATGTGGTTATTAGATGGCTTTTATCTATCACAGGAGAGAAAGTTCAGAGACTTATACAATTCGGTAAGAGTCAAAGATGAAGGCAATATCGACTTCAGTATGAAAACAAAAAATTATGACACTTGCAAAAATTCATGGATGGGGAGCACCTTTTCAAGAACGTTGCTACTAATGTATTTCCCCCTAACCTTAGTGGTCTGCCTAGTTATGGTAATTCTTAGAAAGTAGTTATGGGGAAAAAAATATTCGTCTCATACAAACATCGAGACAACAATGTTCGCCCAATTCAGTCAGTATGGGGTGAAACTACTGTCAGGGATTACGTTGATGAATTAGAAATATTACTTGGAAGTTCAGATCACTTATATAAAGGTGAGCGTGACGACAATGACTTAAGCAACTTTAAAGATGAGGCTATTGCATCATACTTAAGGAATAAAATTTACGATAGCAGCATAACTATTGTTCTAATCTCCAAAGGAATGAAAAACAACCTTCTTAGCGAGTCAGATCAATGGATTCCATGGGAAATTTCCTACTCCCTAAAAGAACATGCCAGAAATGGAAGAGCCAGCCTAACTAATGCGGTCTTAGCAGTTGTACTACCAGACACTCTGGGTGGGTATGATTACTACATTAAGGATAGCTCATGCCCTCACTGTAATTGCAGAACTTTAAATACTCTATTTCTATTTGAGATTCTCAGAAAAAATATGTTTAATGTAAAAACTCCAAACTATAGCAGTTGCTCAAATCATGGGGATAGTAAGGTATACCTAGGCAACTCATCTTACATTTACTCGGTCAAGTGGGATGACTTGATTTTAAATATAAGTCATTACCTTAACATTGCATTAGAAGCAAACCAAGCGATTGATAACTTCAAAATATCAAAGCAAATTTGACTCAAAGGTTGTCTCAAAACATTTCTCAGTAAGCCAGATAATCGCAATAGATAAATTTTTAAACCGCGATGCTACCTCAGCTTTGAATACATCCCCATAACAACCTGACTGTGAAGGTATTTCAGCTTTGACCAAACCGAAGAAGATACTCGGGGCTTTATAA
>CAIRAF010000052.1 GCA_903876465.1 uncultured bacterium
AAGATACCTGGAGGTTCTGCGCTAGCTGGAATTGTCACTGGACAAACACCAGTTATTTCAACGTTGGCCAAATTGACACAAAATTATGTAGCCGGCAATTACTTTGCGCAGGATTATGTCGCTGGAAAATAATGAGGAGTTTTTATGAGTTTGCCTAAGATTGATTGTCTAATATACGATCTGACATTACCGCTATCTAAAAAGAAGGTTAAGTTTCGTCCTTTCCTGGTGAAGGAACAAAGAAATCTGATGATAGCTATGGAGTCTAACGATAGCGATACCATAGAGAAAAACATTCGTCAAGTGTTGCACAATTGTACACAGACAGATGTGGATATCGATAAGCTTCCTATCACTGACGTTGAATTCTATTTCATCAATCTCAGGGCTAGATCGGTCGGTGAAATAGTTGAGAATCGTTATGAATGCAAGAATGAAGTTGAAGAAGGCAAGCCTTGTGGTAAGATTATGGATATCAATTTCAACTTGTTGGATGTAAAGGTTGAATTCGATGATGGTATGAAAGATGAGATTCAATTGGACAACAAGATTTCAATCAAGTTGAAGTACCCTGAATTTGCGGTACTTGAACGAGGTAAAAAGTTTGATAATAAAACTGACATGGCATTTTCCATGATCGTTGATTGTATTGTACATATCTATGATGCGGAGACCGAAGAATTTCATTATGCCAAGGAAAGTACACCGGAAGAAATTATGGAGTTTGTGGAGTCTCTAACACAATCTCAATTCGAAAAGATTGAAGAATTTTTCGATAAACAACCTAGACTAGTCAAGAAGCTTGAGTCTACATGCAGTAAGTGTGGTTTTCACCACACGATTGAGGTGGAAGGTTTAGAGAATTTTTTCGGATAATCTTCCGTCACGACAATCTGAAGAATTACTATAAGACTAATTTTGCATTGATGCAACATCACAAATATAGTCTGACGGAACTTGAAACAATGATACCATGGGAGCGAGATATTTACGTTGCAATGCTTGTTAATTACATAGAAGAAGAATTAGAAAAACAAAAGAATAGGCAATGATATCAGATAAATTCAAAGACAAGCTCATGAGTATACGAGCCAATGCAAACCCAATGACTTTCGCTAAGTCTTTTGGAAGTGCATTGGCTAAATCCGCTTCCAAGATCGTCAAAGTACCTAAGCTATCCAATATGCTTGGTGTTAAAAACAAACCTCTAATTGACGATCATAAGCTAGGTAAAGTCGATACAGCTTTTTATAGCACCGTTTCGGAAAACAACCGAATCATCGTTAGAAAAAGAGATTCGCTAACGGATATTACCGCAAAGATTTACAACTTTATGCGGTATACCTACGACCAAAAGAAGATGCATTCCGAATTGGATGCCTTGACTGGTCATATCGAGCATGAACAGGAAAGAATGAGGCAACAAAAGGTCTTGGATGCAATTGGTTCCAAGAAAGAACTTCAGACACACATACAACATACACCAGAAACAAAGAAGGCGAGTATTGTTAAGGAAGCAGTTAAAGAAGCTGAAAAAGTAATAGCTAAGTCTACTGAAAAAACATCATTTCTAGGCAAGCTAGCAGGAATCGCAAAGCCTATTACATCAACAGTAGCTAAAGTTTCCAAAATTGCGCAAAAGATCCCACTAGGCGCAGCGGTATTAATAGGTGGAGGAACATTAGGTATTGTTTCTGCGAAATATGAATCTAATGATAATCCTGGATCAGTTTCATCGGGAAAAAATGATAAAGGTGGTGTGTCATACGGTTCATATCAACTAAGCACAAATTCAGGAAATGCGGATAAATTTGTTGCGCAATCATCTTTCAAAGATGAATTCAAAGGACTTAAAGCTGGTACACCTGAATTTTCTAGCAAGTGGAAAGAAATTGCTGCTGATCCTTCTAAGGTTCGACAATTCGCAAAAGAGCAAAAAGATTATATTGGAAAAACCAACTTTGTACCAGCATTAGAGAAAGCTAAATCAATGGGGTTTGATATTGAGAATGCTGGTGTTGCAAATTCTTTATGGTCTCTATCGGTACAGCACGGACATGTGCAGGAAATATTAGATATAGCTAAGAAGAAGATGGGTGACAAGGTCGATCCGGACCCAAGAATTCAAATACAATCTTTGTATGATGCAAGATCGATGTATGTGAGTACACTGAAAAATGTGGGTAATTTTGATAAGAGGTATCAAAGCGAATCGAAGGATGCTTTGGAATTGGTCGATCAGAAAATTGATTATGGTACTGAATTGGATGACAGTTCTTCGAAGCTTAAAGATGTTAAGAAGAAGTCATCACCAGCATTGATTAATAATACTACGACTATCATCAATCAACCACAAAATTCTACTCCATTTACTGTAGTAGGACCAAGAGAGAATTCGCGTCCAAATATACTAGAGGAAATACTAAATGGCGGATAAAAGAAAAATGAATTACCAACAAGCGGAACGTATTGGTAATTCCAGTCTCAAGACATTAATTGTTCGCAACTTATCTGACCAAAACACAATTGGTAGTTCGGTTAAAAGTGCCGTCAGAGACAAGCTTACGGCTAGTTATACCCGCATCAAGAGAAAATTCGATCCATTAAACATCGTTCGGATGATGACTGGTGAGTTGAGTGCTGCTATGTTGGGACATGCATTAGGACGTAGTGCGGATGATGTAAAGTACTTTGGCGGTCAACGAGGAAACAGTATTGTGCGACATATCGTTTATAATCGACATGATCGTTTAAACGAAGCTAAAGAAAAAAGTAATGATCCAAAGAAAGATCCTCTACACACTTCAATGAGTTCAGGACAACACCAGAAGCTTAGGAAGGGTGATGGTCTGGCGGATGTACTTACCAAGACCTATGTTCTAATTAACCAGATACATGAAGAATATGTGAAGAATTTTGAATTGGATCAACTACATCGTAAAGAACGTGAGAGTGAACGTGATAAATGGAACAAAGACCTCGTTGATGCTATTGAAAAACGTTTAGGTTCTCAAAAATCGTTAATTGAAAAGCCACAGTCAGAAGGTATTGTTGGTTTGCTGGGAGGTCTATTCAAAGGTATATGGAGTAAGCTTAAGCTGTTGTTTGAAGGTCTTTTAACCACCGCTTTAAAAGGTGTGTGGAATGTTGTCAAATTAATTGGAGAAGGTATTTGGAAATTAGCTACCAGTGTTGGTAAATATATTGTACCAATACTAACAAAGATCGGTGGATGGGCAATAAAATTACTTGGATGGTTAGGCAAGAATCTTGGTCCTGTCATAGGACCTCTTGCTATAGGTTCTCTACCGTTATTGGCAATGGGTGCAGTAACTTATGCTGTTGCGCCAGATGAAACAGGAGCTAATACAAAGACACAGAATAAGGTCCTTAAAAAGGTACTCGATACTTCTGGATTTAAAGCGCAAACAACCTCTACCGTACCAAAGGAAGATTTGGAGAAGGATGGTTTTTTTGGACCTAGCACGGCTAAAAAGGCTAGAGCAGCAAACCTAGCACGCAATATTAAGGATCACACTTCGACTTATACCTCATCGGAGGCAGCCGACATCAAGAAGGCTTATAATCTCGTTGTACCAAAGGAAATGATACAGGACAAACTTAAACCCGTTGCGCCTGTACCAAAGGAAATGATACAGGACAAACTTAAACCTGTCGCGCCTGTAACACCTAAGACAAATATAGACCTGAAAGATAATCTATATGACCAGTCTCAAAAGGCTTATCTAACGCCGGCACCAAAAGAAACGGACCTTGGAAAGAGATTGCAGGAGAGTACTAAGAATCTAAACGATTCGGAAGATACAATTGTAAAACCTGTGGTTATCGACAACTCCAAGGTTATTGGCACAGGCTCGAAAGATTCTGGACCAGGGGTTGCATTCGATAACACGGTGGATGTGCGTACCGACGATCCTACGCTGCGGAAAGTACTGAAACAGAGTACTCGCTGGGCATAAAAAAACCCGCCGAAGCGGGTTTCTAGTGGGAGCAGGAAAGCTTATTCGGCTTCTGCCAACTTATTG
>CAIRAF010000053.1 GCA_903876465.1 uncultured bacterium
AAGATACCTGGAGGTTCTGCGCTAGCTGGAATTGTCACTGGACAAACACCAGTTATTTCAACGTTGGCCAAATTGACACAAAATTATGTAGCCGGCAATTACTTTGCGCAGGATTATGTCGCTGGAAAATAATGAGGAGTTATTATGAGTTTGCCTAAGAATGATTTTATTACGTACACATTGCAGTTACCTGTTTCCAAAAAAGAGATTAGGTTTCGTCCTTTCTTGGTCAAGGAACAAAGAAATTTGATGGTTGCAATGGAATCTGATGACGATGAAACTATTGAACGCAATATAAAACAGGTACTGACAAATTGTACTCTGACAGATATTGATATCGATAAGTTGCCGATGGCTGATGTGGAATTTTATTTCATCAATTTACGGGCCCGCTCGGTTAATGAAATTGTAGAAAACTTATATCAATGCAAAAATCAGAATTTGCCAGAAGAAAAGTTAAAAGCTACAGATAGTGAAGGAAACAAAATCTGTGGTGGAATTATGAAAGTGGAATTCAACCTTCTGGAAGTTAAGGTCGATATCAACGAAAACATCAAAGACATCATCAAGTTAACAGACACATTAAGTATGAAGCTTCGAAGTCCGGACTTTGCTGTTGTGCAACGTGCTAGTAAATATACGAATGATACCGACAAAGCTTTCGATATGATTGTCGATTGTATCGAATATATTGCTGAAGGCGAGGAAATTCATTATGCGAAGGAACATACACCAAAAGAATTGATGGAATTTATCGAAACTTTAAACCAAAATCAGTTCGAAAAGGTCGAAGAATTCTTCATGAATCTTCCTAAAGTGAGTAAGAAGTTAACTATGCAATGTGGTAAGTGTGGTCTAGACCATGCGATAGAGGTGGAAGGGTTGGAGAATTTTTTCGGCTGATCTTCCGTCATGACAATCTACGTAATTATTTCAAGACAAATTTTGCGTTGATGCAACACCATAAGTATAGTCTGACGGAACTTGAAAATATGATACCTTGGGAGCGTGATATTTATTTGGCTATGTTGGTTAGATACATCGAAGAAGAAAACGAAAAGATCAAACAAAGACAAAACTAATGATAACCGATAGATTAAAAGACAAGCTTTCTGATATTAGTTCCAGTATGAATCCAAAAACAATTGCGAAAGCTTTTGCGGGTTCTATTGGCGGAGCAATGTCTAAAATATTTACCGATAATAAAGCCAAGCAGATGGCCCATTCGACTGCTTTAGTGAAAAATAAGGATATCGATCCTGCCTTTTTCACTAAGATATCTGAAAACGTGCGTATCATAATCAAGAAAAAAGATACAATAGCGGACATAGCTTCAAAAATTCATAACTATCTCAAGTATACGTTTGACCAGAAAAATATGCAATTGGAGTTGGATTCGACTATACACAAAATTAATCATGAGAAGGAACGTACTCGCCAGCAACAATTGTTGGAAGCAATCAATCATGCTACGGGTCATTCCGATAAAGTTAACGTTGATATCGAAAAGAAAAAGAAAACGTCGAGCGAAAGCACTGTCGTAAAACTTATTGAAGGTGCTGTATTATTAGCTGGAGTTGCTGCTAAAAAGTTAGCCGCGAATGTTGCAAAAATGAGTATGGTTCCAAAGGAACTGATTACTAAAATAGTGAAGGAACTTGGTGGCTTGGGCATCGTAACCTCGATTGTTGCCGGAACGGCTGCATTAGTTTCTAGTGAGAGTGTTCTGGCGGCTATTGGTAATGCCGAGTCCGGAAAAACTAGTTATAATGCCACTAACAAAGGCACAAAAGACGGACAGATTATCGCCGGAAATAAAGAAGATATCGTTAATATGACTATAGGAGAGATAGAACGTAGACAAGCTCTACCTCAAGGCGACCCAAATAGACTTTTTGCGGTTGGTAAGTATCAAACGATTGGTCCAACTTTAGAAGCCGCTCGTAAACGGCTAGGCATTAGCAAGGATCAAAAATATGATGCTGAAACACAGGATCGTATAGCCCAAAATATTTACATGCAAATACCTGAAGTTATAGCATATCTAAACAGTGATGGTTCAGATTTAAACTTGAGGACAAAAGCAATCGAAGCCATATCTCATGTGTGGGCGGCCGTAGGTGCTCCATCGAAGGGTGGCAATAGCTATTATGGACAAGGTAACCGAGCTTCTATATCAGTTGAACACATGGGAGAATTGCTGAATCGTGACAGAATCAAACTGCATGATAAATTACCTGAAGTGTCAAAACCAATAACTGCTACGGAATTAACTTCGGTTGAACCAACATTTAATGGTGAACAGTTGGAAGCAGACTCTGCACAGTTAAATGAAAAGAAGAAGAAGTCGGCATATGCTACAGCAATTGATAATACTACGACCATCTTCAATCAAATCAAGAAAGAGCTTCCTGTAACCTTGGTTGGACCTAGAGAAAATGAACGCCCAGCGATACTAGAGGAAACAATAAATGGCATCCAATAAAATGTCTTATCATCAAGCAGATCGGGTTGGTGGTACCAGCCTGAAAACCTTGCTTGTGCGTAATTTGGGAGAAGGAAATTCTCTTGCTGGTTCCGCTAAATTAGCTCTGTCGGACAAGTTTACTGCGCGCATGACAAGAATTAAACGTAGATTTGATCCATTGAATATCGTTCGTATGTTTACGGGACAACTAGGTGCCGCAGTTGTAGGGCGCATGATTGGTCGAAGTGGTCAGGATATCAAATATTTTGGTGGTCAAAGATCCAACAGTATTATACACCACTATTTACATAAAGGTCTGAAAGATGATGATGATGAGGATAGACCAAAAACTGCATCTAGGGTTGATCCATTACATACAACTCTATCAGCAGGACAACACCAAAAATTGAGAAAAGGTGACGGCCTTGCTGACATTTTAACCAAGACTTATATACTCATTCAGACAAATCATGAAGCTGATATTAAGCGTTTTGAACTTGAAAGACTAACCAAAGAAGAACAAGAAAAAGAACGTGAGCGTTGGAACTCAAATTTAGTCAAAGCTTTAATGGGTGATAAGAAGAAGCCTATACGAAATATCGATTCCAAGTCGAGTGGTGTGTTAGGTGCCATAGGCAAGGTCATCGGTGTGTTTACTGGAATGATTGAAGGTTTGTTAGCTGGTGTTTTGGGTATTTTGGAAATGGTTGGACATGCAATACTTGGTGTGATACAATGGCTCGGTAATTTCAAATGGATAGAAGCTTTGAAATGGGTCAAGGACCTCAAAAATATGCAATCCCTTAAGTGGGTTGCGGGTTTTGTCAGTGTTGAAGCTTTGGGTCTAGGTATAATTGCAGAAATTTCTAGAAGAATTATTAATAAGGATTCTTCTGAAAAAGAAAGAATTGCTAATTTGGGTGGACCTGAAGCCAATAAACTTTATGATGAGTTTCGTCAAGGCGGTTGGAATGGAGGAGAGATAGCGAAACATTCCAAGCTTAATGAAGGTACTGGTTTCGATACAACTCTCGGCAATAAAGCCGCAGAGTATAAGAAAAAACTTCCAGCACTGATAGAGAAGAAACAAAAGGTTGTTGAACAAATAATGACCGAGGCAGGATATAAGAAGTCACGGGTTGATAGTGATGGAATGTATCATTTCATTGATCCTAAAACAAATAAAGAAGTTTCTGAACAGGCATATAACTTTGCTAGTGAAAAGGCAGATGAAAGGCTGAACGCAGAAAAACTTAAGCCTGTAGAAAAAGACGAAAAAGGTTTAGATCAATTGATGCAGGATGAAACAGGTCCGGACATTAGAGAAATGCCAATCGATTTCGGTAATACTGAGAAGGAAGATTGGAAACCAATAAACATTTACGATCAAGCACAAAAGGCTTATGGACCTATCGATTCAGTTAAAGATATTGATAAAAGATTGCAAGACGGTACTAAAAAGTTGAACGATGCTGGAGATTCTGCAAATCCAACTCCTGTCTTGATTAATAATTCCAAGGTCATAGGAGCTAAAGCTAATGATGGTCCATCTCTATCTATGGACAGTACCGTTCCAGTGCGTACCGACGATCCTACGCTGCGGAAAGTACTGAAACAGAGTACTCGCTGGGCATAAAAAAACCCGCCGAAGCGGGTTTCTAGTGGGAGCAGGAAAGGAAAAAAAGATTTCCTTTATTCCGGATAATTACAGGAAAATATTTCTCTATTGGATGAATAATACCATTGACTGGAATATCTCCCGCCAAATTGTTTGGGGAATTCCTATTCCCGCCAAAATTTGCGAGCAATGCGGACACGGAATAGTTGATTTGGAAAACAAAATTTCTAAATGTTCAGAATGCGGCGGCGCAATCCGCAAAGACACAGATACTTTTGACACATGGTTTTCTTCGGGCCAATGGCCGCTGCTCGCGCTGGGTTTTCCC
>CAIRAF010000054.1 GCA_903876465.1 uncultured bacterium
ACAAATATAAGGGTGCTATTGAAACGAGCCCCGCCTTTGATGAAATAGGTGAGGCATAGCACGATAACGAGGGCGATGGCAATGCCGATAAAGAACGTTGTGAGTGTGTGCATAAATTTTTACTTGCTAAAAAGTCTCGAGAAATTGAGCTTGAGAACGGCAAAAAGATAGACGATTTCGAGGACACCCAACGTGTTTACTAAGAGAAGCACCAGAAACCACCGCGGTTGACCGCGTCGCCCCGAATGCCATAGAGCCAGACCCTTCCAAAAAATACTCCACACGAGAAGCGCCATAAGCGGAATCGGCCCATAGGCTGTGAGAAAGTTAATCATGGGTCCTGATATATTTGACGATTGGACTTGTATTGTATTACACAAAGACCTGGACCGAGAGTGCGGTGAGAAAGACTGATACCTTGTGTGATGCTCAATACTATTCTAATATTAGTACATGAAAATCACTGGTGGCAACAGCCGCGGATTCACTCTTATCGAACTTCTCATCGTTATTTCGATAATTGGGGTGTTGTCTTCAGTTGTCTTGGTGTCGCTAAACAGTGGGCGCGAAAAAGGAAGAATTGGAGCTGGGATTCAGACGGACTCCTCTATCTATCAATCCTACGGATCGGACGCCATTGGAATCTGGGATTTCGATGAGATATCGGGGGGCTCTACTAGAAATGGCGCGACCGGGAAAATGGATAGCCAACTGACCGGTTCTCCATTGCCCACAATTGTTAGCGGTGTAAATGGCGGTACTGCGCTGCATTTCACGGGTACGGGTAATGGAGAAGGCGTGACTATACCCACTACTCCACAACTTCAAAAATTCACCTTGAGCGCCTGGGTGATAGACGAACCTGGGGGCGACGGGGTGCACTCGATTCTGCAAAATTTCTGGGAAATACACGAAATTACTAATCAGCTTTGTTATCATCCGTGGGGCTATAACACTGACCACTGGAGCTGTACCGATCCTGGTACGGTCCCCCAAAATAAATGGATCTTCGTGGCTACTTCATATGACGGAAACTCCATACGCATGTATGTAGACGGAAAAATATTACTGACAGATCCAGTCCCGAGCGCGAGCAGAAATTTTGACCAGTTTTTTTCGATCGGAGTCGGGTTTTACGGTAATAGACAATTCAAAGGGACGATAGATCAGGTTAAAATTTATTCACAGGCTCTGGGAACAGCGGAAATCGAGAAGGTGTACGCCCAAGGCTTACCAACTCATCAGTTTGCCAAGAAATAAGCACAGCCGGCGCCTTTATTTGGGTGCCGTCGTGGAGGATATTAGAACTGTGTTTGAGGGGAGAAATGATGCGACGATCTACATTCCCATCTTTCCTACTGTAAACCCAAGATTTTTCCGATAGACCAAAAGACGACACCTGCTACGCCCCATAATGGTATTGAAAGTAAACTTGTGTACCCGTGCAAAGACATTCTTTCATATTTCCACAGCCTTTTATTCAATGTTTTTTCGTAGACAAAACCAAGGAAGTACTCAAAAACCGTCCCTACCACCATGCTGACGATAAAAAGGCTTAGTATTTTCCAGTCAATCATAAAAATAAGGAGTGCTATGCTAACCAGCGGCCAGATTATTATCATAAAATACTTACTCCACTTAAAACTTTTTGTCCGTCTTCCGTATAAATACGCCGCATAAAATCCAAATAAACATACCGAGGTACAGACCAATCCAAGTTGAGTAATATCATTCATACCAAAAGTATAACAAGTTGGAACTGAAAAGTCCTTGCCCTGCTTAATATATTATTGATTTTTGACGATGGGTCACTGGTCAAATTTTGTTATAAATGTCCTAGATAACAGCCTATATGTCGAAAACCTGCTGACACAATATCTTGGTATTAAAGTGAGTTTGAACCTAAACAAATAGTAAAATGGGGGGGTGACGCGACCATCTATATTCCTACATTTTCCCTACCCCCAAGTTCACTATATAGAACTTCACTTATGAGGGGCCGTTAGGGAGCACTTTTATCGAACCCTTTCAGGCATACATCTGTCATAGCTTGATCGCCAGAGATGAGCGAACACACGCCCTTGTTATGAGAACTGGCAGCAACCGATTGATAACAAGAATTTCTATAGTAACTATCTTCAGGGTTATCGGGGTTCATCTTGTTGCAATAGGTAATATCGGGAGTAGCTTGTCCGTATAGATAGATATCATAGACACAATAGTCGTATGATAATCCAGTAGATTCACAATTTTGTACTAATTGATCAGTCTTACTAAGGCTGTTGTAAGCGGAATAATTGATATACCAAACAACAACAAGCGCAGCCACAACTAACAGGTCGAAGACTATTA
>CAIRAF010000055.1 GCA_903876465.1 uncultured bacterium
CATCATATTGATCAAGTTTTGAATAATCCGGCTTACCAACCTCAAAATCACGCGAATTAACCGTATGGATAATTGGCTTAACCTTATTGGCATATCCAGAGAACTTAATAGCCTCAAGGACAGAAATATAGGCGTCAGTAAGAACAAAATCTCCTGTATTAAAATATTTACCGACAATAGCGATATTGACTGGATGTTCACCAAAATTCTTTATACCCTTTGCCATCTTTTTCCACTCAGCAAATGAAGCATTTGTCTTCTTATCTTCCAAACTCAAAGATTCTAGAACGATTTCGGCCAAACGATCCTTTTCAAAATTAATTGGCACATCATAAATACTCTCTATATCTGGAGCAGAAATAACGCGCTTTGGAATAATATTACATGCAATAGCGATCTTCTCTTTTCTCTTTTCATCAAGAGGTGTTGATGCACGCGCTATAACAATATCTGTGGTCACTCCATATGACGCCAACTGATTGACCGCATTTTGTGTAGGTCGTGTCTTCATTTCACCAAGAGTTCCCGGAGTTGGTAAATATGAAACCATTATAAATATCACATCTCGTGGATGACGAATTTTCAAAGCACGAGAAGCTTCAATGAACATAATGTTTTGATAGTCACCAACAGTACCACCAATCTCAATTATAGAAATATCTGACTTGCTTATTTTGGCTGCATGTTCAAAACGACGAACAATTTCATCGCGAATATGTGGAATGGCTTCAACACATTTACCACCATATTTGAGAGCACGCTCCTTTTCAATAACATCCTTATAAACCATTCCACTCGTCATATAATCAGCCTCCGTCGCATCACGATTGAGAAAACGTTCGTAATTTCCCATATCCTGATCTGTCTCCAAACCATTATCCAAAACAAAGACCTCACCATGCTCTGTTGGATTCATGGTGCCAGCATCAACATTGAGATATGGATCAACTTTAACGAGGTTAATACGAAAATCTTTTGCAGAGAGAAGTGTACCAATAGATGATGTGGCAATACCTTTACCAACACCAGACATCACACCACCGATAACGAAAATATACTTATGAGATATTTTCTTAGCCGGCTTTTTCATATTCACATTCTAGAAAAAGCTTACAATAATAGCTAGTCTATACTCTCAAATACTTTCGTGCTGCAATATAGCTCGATACTCCACCAAGAATGATACCTGAGCCCATAATAAAGATGAAAATCTGAGGAAAATTAGCAATGAAATAAGCAGAGAGTACATTCACAATAAGGGAAAAATTGGCGGCGACATCAACACCGGCTAATTTGAGTACCAAAGTATCACTCCAATAGGCAAAGGCCGCCATCAGGATCAGTGTTATGGCTGCAGAAACTACTCCATACATGATACCGGAGACAACGAAAGGTCCTCGAACATATATGTTACTTGCTCCGACAAGCTTCATAACAGCGATCTCGTCTCTAGCAGTATAAATAATAAGTCTAATAGTATTCCAGACGATAATGATTGCTACGGCTAGGAAAATTATTGCAATAATCATTCCTGATTCTTCTACGGCTGGAATGATTGCAGTCAATCTATCAATAATCAATTTATTTTCTTGATAATTAATCTTATCGATAATCGGCGCTCCCGTACTATCCATAGGATTCTTACTTGTTAGGAAACTAGCGATATTTCCATATTGACTTGGTTCTTTTGCTTTAATATTGATAGACGCTGGAAATGGATTACTACCAACTTCCTGAAGTCCTTGCATAATGAGAGCATTATTCTGCCATTTAGTTTGAAAATCTGTCAGAGCCTGACTAGATGAAACATAATCAACTGAAGATACTTCGGGGAGAGCCTGAACTTCTTTTTGTAATGAAAGGATATCACTTTCTTGCGCCGTCAAAGTAAAATAAACATTGATATCAACTTTGTCTTTTACTTGAGCAAGTAAAGAATGTCCAAAGGCACTAGCAAAAACAAGTCCACCAAAAGCAGACAATGACAGTGTGATAACTACAATAGCCGCAAAAGAAAGAAAGCCATTTCGCCAGAAATTAACGAAACCTCCCTTTATTATGCGCTTAAGTATAGTGAATATCATATTTTATAAAATATATTTGCCATTTTTATCATCTCTGATAATTTTACCATTTTCCATAGTGATAACTCGTCCCCCGACAGCGTCCACAACACCTTTATTGTGAGTAGTAAGAAGAACGGTTGTACCCATCTCATTTATTTTCTTTAAAATACGAACAATTTCAAAAGTATTAGTTGGATCAAGGTTCCCTGTCGGCTCATCAGCAATGATGATATCAGGTTGAGTAACAATGGCACGAGCTATAGCAACACGTTGACGTTCACCTCCAGACAATTCACTTGGGAAATTCCAAATTTTCTTTGAAAGATCAACTAATTCTAAAACGTGTGGAACATCGGCGGCAATTTCAGCATCAGTCTTACCAGATGCTTCCATGGCAAAAGCAATATTCTCATAAATAGTCTTATTTGGTATCAGGCGATAATCTTGAAAAACTGTACCAACACGACGACGAAGCTTGGACATCTGACGTTTATTCAAATTGTGAACATTTGTAGATTCCAGAAAAACAGATCCGCTAGTTGGATATTCCTCTGCTATTAAAAGCTTCATAAGAGTTGTCTTACCAGCACCAGAATGTCCGACAATGGTGACAAACTCCTTGGGTTCTACACCAAAACTAACCAAATCTAGAGCCACAGATTTGTCCGGATAGACTTTACTGACTTTATCATAGTAAATCATGGGACAATTATACCACTACAGCTCTTTCTCTGCTTCAATAAACATATCAATATCACCTTCCAAGACTTTATCAACCGAAGATGTTTCCGCGTCTGTGCGATGATCTTTTACCATTTTATATGGATGAAGAACATATGAACGTATTTGATTACCCCATTCGATAGAAGTTGTTGAAGAAAGTTGCATTCCTTTTTCTTTTGCTATGCGCGCATCTTCCATATGCTTCCATAATTTTCCACGAAGGATATCTAAAGCTTTTTCTTTATTTTGAGCCTGAGAACGTTCAGAAGTCACGTGAATAGAAATACCTGTTGGCTTATGGAGAAGACGAACAGCCGTCTCTCTCTTATTTACATTTTGTCCTCCAGGACCACCAGACTTGGCAATAGAAATTTCCAAATCTTTATCATCAATAACAACATCATTTGAATTTGTCTTTTCAAATTCAGGAATAATTTCAACCAGACAAAATGATGTCTGACGCTTTTGGGCAGCATTGAAAGGTGAAATACGAACCAGACGATGAACACCGGACTCATTTCTGAGAGTGCCGTAGACATTTTTACCAGTTATTTCAATAGTAATATTTCTGTATCCTCCATGATCATTTTCATTTGAATGAATAACGCCAAAGCTCCAACCTTTACCCTCGGCGTACCTTCGATACATTCGCACCAGCATAGCCGTAAAATCTTCAGCATCATCACCACCGGCACCAGAAAGAATTGATAATATGGCATTTCCTTTATCATATTTACCTATACCTTCGAGACTGTCTTTCAGATTTTGGAGTTCTTTGAGAGTGGCTTGAGCCTTGTTTTTATCAGTCCAAAAATCCCCTGCTGCCATAGCGGTCTCTAGTTCAATTATCTTTGCCTGAATTTTCTCTTTATCGTTCATTGGTACAGAATAGCAGAATTATGGAATATTGGTAAATAAAAAATGCCTTCTCACGATTGAGTTAGGCAAAGGGAATCAGGCACCTAAGGTGCGTCAGACAATTAAGTCAGTATTGCCTGAGGATTTTTAGGTCCCGTGGTGGCGAAGGGGCTGGTCTTCCAGAGTGTCCCCGGACGCGATCTAAGGTGCCTGATTCAATGTTAATTGTATTACTCTCAAGATATATGTCAACGCACGTATCCCCCTTTGGAGCCAATGCCCGGGATCGAACCGGGGACCCATGCTTTACGAAAGCATTGCTCTACCAACTGAGCTACATTGGCGTGACGTAACTGTTGCATTTCTACCAAAACAGCTACATTGGCGAATTTTGCAAAACCAAAATTCAGAGCCGTTGTCCGGGATTGAACCGGAGACCTCATTATTACCAATAATGTGCTCTACCAACTGAGCTACAACGGCGAATTTAAAAAATGCGCGTGGAGTAAGAATAGTCTATTTAACAGATATTTTCAATCAGAGTACCGTAAACTTAACTTCATTACTTATTTTACCCCAAGGTTCAGTATAGATTTTGTATTCACCTGGAATAATTGTCAGATAACCTGACTGACATTCTCCTACATAACTATTATTTGTCTTACAAACCTTACTCTCGATTTTTACACGAATAGTTTGATCTTCTCTTGGCACTGATCCAATACCCTGCAGAAAACCCACTACACCTGAACTATTCTTTATATAAGCATTCAAGTCCCCTTCAAAACCAGGTAGATTCGATCCTTTCAATTCTACTATAGTACCAATAGGTCCAGATTGTGGTGATATTGAATCGATTTTTGGCGCAGATATATCTTGATCAAAAGGACCGTACAATTGTGGACCAGCATCCGTAAATTCATAAATAAAATAATATACTCCACAATCCACAACATACACAGAATACCAGCCACCAACAGTGTAAGCCCCGCTAGTATGTGCTGAATATTGTTGAACATCAGCTTTTATATCACCACAATAAAAATTATTCTGTGACCCAACAATTTTGATTTGAATATTTTTACTTGGAATATCCCATGATTCAGGGTTATTTGTTACAACAATGCTTTGTATCCATTTACTTCTATCAGTTAAAACTGAATAATTTTGCTCTAGCGTAGTATTGATAAAATTTTTAGGTGAGGTCTGAGTGAAAAATAGGACAACACAAAATATAACCGCAAGTGCCAGGATAATCCCAACTAAAATAATAATCCATTTCCAAGCAAAACCTTTTTGAAGTGTTTTCATATATCAAATTATATCACTAAAAAATCCCCTTAAAGGGATTTTTCTGCGCGCCCGGTGGGACTCGAACCCATGACCTCTCCCGTGACAGGGGAGCGCTCTAACCAGCTGAGCTACGGGCGCATATGCAATGAAGGACAGTGTAGCAAAAAACAGCCAAAAGACAAGAAAAATTGATGCAACCTCCCTACTTAATAATGTGTCGGTGAATGGAATCGGACCATTGTCTAAGGCTTATGAGTCCTTCGTTCTACCATTGAACTACACCGACGTGAGACTACAATACC
>CAIRAF010000056.1 GCA_903876465.1 uncultured bacterium
CGAAGAATGGATTTCTCATAAGGTTAGTGAACCAGGCCCTCGTGCAGATGAAGAAAATCGTATGAAAAAAGAAATCCCAATGTTCATTTGTTTGGAAGCTATTAAGTTGTAGTCTTAAAAAACATAGTGACCAAATATCAGTACTCCTATCACAAGTGCGGTAATAGCTGAGATTAACACTGCACCAGCCGCTACATCCTTTGCATTCTTGGCGAATGGGTGGTATTCAGGTGATGTTAGATCAATATCGATTTCAATTGCGGTATTGAACGCCTCTGATACAAAGACGAGTCCACTTGCTAATACAAGCATCATCCATTCTGTTTGAGTAATATGAAAATAGAAGCCAAGGATAATTGCAATAATACACAATGTAACGTGGATCCAAGAATTGTGGGTTGATTTGAAAAATATTTTTATACCTCTACCTGCATAAATAAAACTACGAATTCTTTTAATTAGTGAAAATTTCTCGTCGTTTGATTGATTATTCATCTTAAATGGAAATTATTTCGTATCTTTGATAGTTGCGATAGGAATGAGTGCCAAGAGACAGACAATTCCGACAACTACGAACATATAGGATTGCTGTAAATAAATAAAACCAACAATACTAATAATTGGTGCAATAAAATAAGAGAGCGGACGGGTGATACGGAAGACTCCTAGTGCGGCAGCATCGCGTGGAGAAACGGTCTTGAAGAAATATGTCTCCATCATTATCTCTGCTGTAGCTGCTCCGATACGGGTCATAAATAAAGCGATACACCAGACAGCAATATTATTGCTGTGAATAAATGAAAGTAATATCGTGGCGATTCCCATAATAACAAAACCAGCAATCATCATTTCTTTTTCGCCGTATTTTTTGTCAGCCAATTTTCCGAGAGGATATTGGACGAGAACAAAAGAAGTAAGCATAACTACGAGGATAATACCTATCTGATCCCAATTGAAACCGATGACTTTATTTAAATAAATAGGACTGTAAACAACCATCCACGCATAGAATGTTTGTAGAATAAGATTGGCAGCAAAGAGTTTATCCCAGTTCTTATTCTTATAAATATGCTTGGCCAACTGCCATGGAGAATAATGTTGATAGTTTGGGTCTTTGAATCTTGGAAAATTTCTATAAATTAAATAGAAAAGTGGAATAAGCATGAATAATCCAGCAACGTAAGTATTGTGATAATTATTTGAACTACTAACCAACATACTGCCTATAAGTGGCGCAATGACCCATGATGCATTCATAGATGTGTTGTATAGACCACGAACAGAGCCAACATTGGCTGCATCAGTATAGACTTCTAGAAAGATGTCGAGATTAAGACCGATCAAAGATATGACGGCTGTTTGAAGAATGAAAAATAATGTTGTAAGTAGTGGTGAAGTTGAGCTCAAAAGTCCCCAGAAAAGAAGCATTTGGATGAGTACAAGCCAAAGTGCCACAGAATAATTACCAAGTCTGCGTATGATTGAAGGTATAAGGAGGAAACCAAGCATGCTAATAGCAGCTCCTGCCATATATATGTAACCAACTGTTTGTTCGTCAGCAAAAAGACTCAAGAAACTAGAGTTCGAATACATTGGTATGACGACGTGGAGGACGTAGATAAATCCAATGACAGCAATAGTGTAAATAGCGTGACTACGTGGAATAGGACGAGAATTTAAAAGATTCATGATACTATAATAACATGAGTGCTATGAATAGAAACAATGTGGAAGAGATAAAAGCTAGAATACCAATCGAGGATCTGATTGGGTCGTATATTAAGCTGGAAAAATCTGGAAAATCCTACAAAGCTCGATGTCCTTTTCATAATGAAAAGTCGCCGTCATTTTTTATATCTCCTGATCGTGGCGGTTATTATTGTTTTGGTTGTAATGCTAAAGGTGATATTTTTTCATTCGTCGAACAATTTGAAGGTTTAGATTTTCGTGGTGCACTTAAAATACTTGCTGAAAGAGCTGGGGTTAAGCTTGTCCATGACGATAAGGCTGATGGTGAACGTGATCGTTTGCACCGAGTGATGGAACTAGCGACAGCTTATTTTGAGGAACAATTGGCAAAGTCGAAGGAAGCGCGCGAGTATATTAAGAATCGCGGTATTACTGAAGAGACCGTAAAATCATTCCGAATCGGTTTTGCACCAGATGGTTGGAGGAATTTGATGACGTATTTGAAAGGTAAAGGTTTTAATGAAGCTGTAATGGAGAAAGTTGGATTGATAAAACCAAAAGAGGGCACTTCTGATTATTATGACCGTTTCCGTGGGCGAATCATGTTTCCAATTTCTGATTCAAGTGGACGTGTTATTGCCTTTTCAGGACGTATTTTGAAAGATGAAAAAAATGCAGATGGAACAGCGCCAGCGAAGTATTTGAATAGTCCTGATTCGCCACTTTTTGATAAATCATTGGTTTTATATGGACTCGATAAAGC
>CAIRAF010000057.1 GCA_903876465.1 uncultured bacterium
CAGCTTTTATTTTAAAGTCTTTTAAGATCAAACTTTTTAGTCTTTCTGGTGTAATTACCATTCCTTCAATTATAAGGTCGACGCCTTTACCATCATAATAATTAATTAGACCAGCTACAGCGTTCCAGGTCAGATCATCCTTGGAAATTTCTTGAGAAAAATGTTTTGTATGAGAGATGTCCACATTTTCACTTAATCGATGAAATGTTGCATCACCAGAAAACGACAGTTTATTGATTGTGACTGATGACTCGTCTATTAAAGCTTTTCTAATAGCTTCTCTTATGGCATCGGTCTGAACAGCAATCATCGGCTTTGCTGTTATTATTTTATTTAAAATCGTTGTCTTTCCAGATCTTGTTGAGCCACCAATGATGTATAAATTACTCATTTTCGTATTTGAATTCTATCATATGTCCTGCGCGTTCGGATATCGTGTCAGTAGAACTGTCACATATCCTCACTTGACGCTATAATACCTTCATGAATTCAAACAAATTAACATTCTGCACAGGAGTTGGCACAGTTACTGGCGCGAATTTTTTACTCGAAACTAATGGCAAGAAGATCCTTGTAGATTGTGGCATGGTCCAAGGAGAAAGAGTGGCTCAACAGCAAAATTTTGAAGCATTTGGCTATGATGTTAGTACTATTGATTATCTCTTTATTACTCATGCCCACCTCGACCACGTTGGTCGTATTCCAAAACTGGTTAAAGAAGGTTTTAAGGGTGCCATTTATTCAACACCACAGACACGTGATCTTGCAGAACTAGTTCTTAATGATGCCGTCACTATTCTCGCTAATGAAGCAAAACAAAATGGAATAGCCCCTCTCTATGTCGCATCAGATGTTGCTCAAGTTTTTCCTTTTTGGAAGACTATTGAGTACCACGCAAATTTTGAAGTTGCTCCTGGAATTTCTGTTTTTCTCAAAGATGCTGGACACGTTTTAGGATCATCAATGTTTGAATTTACAATTAAAAATGAAACAGGCGAGGGGAATGAAAAAATCCTCTTTACTGGTGACCTTGGTAATTCACCAGCGCCACTCTTGAAAGATACAGAACCGGTTGGTGACGTAGATTATCTTATTATGGAAAGTGTTTATGGTGATCGCAATCATGAAGACCGCGAGACGCGTTTGGAAGAATTTACAAAGATAATAAATGACACTCTTGCTCGTGGTGGCACACTTGTTATTCCAGCTTTCTCAATCGATCGTTCGCAGGTTTTGCTTTATGAATTGAATAATTTGGTTAGAGATAAAAAAATACCGTCAGTACCAGTATTCTTTGACTCGCCAATGGGGGAGAAGGCAACAGATATTTATAAAAATAGTACGGAGTTGTTCAATGAATCAGCTCAGAAGCAGATCAAGAGTGGTGATGATTTATTCTCATTTCCACATCTCACTTTTGTGGAATCAAGTCGTGAGTCAGCAGGAATAGATCATTTGAATGGCGCCAAGATTATCCTTGCTGGCTCAGGTATGTCTGTGGGCGGTCGTGTCATAGGGCATGAACAGCATTTCCTCGGTGATTCAAAGAGCACTATTCTTCTTGTTGGTTATCAGTCTGCAGGTTCGCTTGGACGTGAATTGGCAGATGGAAACAAGAAAGTATCCATCCATGGAGAGCAAGTGGTTGTAAATGCGCATATAGTCACTCTGTATGGTTATTCAGCTCATAAGGATGGTGATCATTTGGTTGAGTTCGTAGCAACAGCAGGGGATGGTAAAGGAAAGGGTAATCTCAAGAAGGTATTTGTGGTCATGGGTGAACCTGGGGCTTCATTGCACCTTGCCCAGCGCCTAAATGATGAGTTGAATGTTAAGGCCATGGTGCCAGAGAGGTTGAAAGAGTATGAAATTGAATGATCAATTATCATTGATAATTGAGTAATTACTTTACTGATTCAACTACTCTCTTGAAAGCCTCAGGCTTGAATTCGGCAAGGTGCGCGAGAGCCTTACGATCGAGGAGTATGCCAGCTTTCTTTGCTGAGCCCATCCACTTACTGTATGAAAGCCTTGCATCGATGGCACGGAGACCGGCATTAATCTTTACATTCCAGAGACGGCGCATGTCACCTTTCTTATCACGGCGATGAGCGAAGGCATAGGCACCA
>CAIRAF010000058.1 GCA_903876465.1 uncultured bacterium
AAACAATACCAATAAATGCTGAGACACCGAAGGCGAGTAGAACTGACGATGTGGAAATAGAAGCTTGAAGGATGCCAAAGTATGTCACTCCGAAAGCAATAAGCCAACCGAGAATAACTCCGATAGTTCCACCGATGACCGTAAGAGCAACAGCCTCGGTGAGAAACTGAGTACTAATATCTTTTTTCTTAGCGCCAATAGCTTTACGGAGGCCAATTTCACGAGTACGTTCAGTCACGGTGGTGAGCATCATATTCATAATACCGATTCCACCAACGATTAGTGAAATACCAGCAACGGCTCCGAGGAGTATGGTAAATGTGCCAGTGACACTTGATGCGGCAGAAACGATAGATGCTTGGTTCAAAACATTAAAATCAGCCGCAGTAGGGTCAGAAATCTTGTGACGACTAAGAAGGAGGGTTGTGATGTCCGCTTGAACCTGAGTCATGACATCTGGTGAGGTCGCAGAAACGCTGACAGAAGTGATGTAGGCAGTACTACCGACGAGGAAAAGTTCTGCATCTTGAAGTGGTATATAGATAACGTCGTCCTGGTTATTAAATCCACCACTGGTACCTTTTGAGACTGTTACACCAATGACGGTGAAATTGATACCTTTGATGACAATAGTTTGACCAACCGGTTCATTGGTACCAAATAGATCAGTCGCGGTCGTTGGTCCGATAACTGCGACTTTATTTAGATTTTTACTATCGAGATCAGCGATAAATGAACCGTCAGTGACTTGAACATTATGAACTGTTGCATACGCTGATAGGACACCAGTGACAGTTGTGTTTGTATTTGTTCCTTTGGCAGTGACTTGATAACGTCCAGAATCTTCTGGAGAGATTGCAGCAATATTCTGAACACTATTTCCTATAGCTGTAGCATCATCGGGTGTGAGTGTATGTGAAGCGCCTCGACCAGAGGAGACCTGATAACCAGGGGTTCTCTGGGCACCAGGAGAGATAACGAGGAGATTTGACCCAAGGGCTTGGATGCTTGATTGGATAGAACCTTGAGCACCTTGACCGATCGATACCATAACTATCACTGAGCTAATACCAATTATAATACCGAGCATGGTAAGAGATGTGCGCACTTTATTGGCGGTTAGTGCAGAAGTTGTTTCGTGAATTATGTCTTTTGTGGTCATGTTAATGAAATTTCTAATCATTCTAATTTTCTAATTGGTCTAGGATTTAGAAATTAGATCAATTATTTTAATTAGAAATTATAATCAAGCTTTTTTCTTGGCATGTGCAATTATTCTCTTATTATGACTACTTCCATCTTCAACAATTAATCCATCTTTTATATAAATGATACGATCAGCGTGCTCTGCAACTTCGCGTTCATGTGTAATAAGGACAATTGTACTCTTGAATTCACGATTGAGTCCTTGGAATGTGCCTAGAACGATATCACCAGTTTGAGAGTCGAGGTTACCAGTTGGCTCGTCAGCAAGAATAAGTGAAGGATTATTTACCAACGCGCGCGCGATGGCGACACGCTGTATCTGACCACCAGAAAGTTGATTGGACTTGTGATTGAAACGATCCTCGGTAAGGCCGGCAGCTTCAAGAGCCTTTGTGGCTCGCTTCTCACGTTCAAGTTCAGGCACGCCTGCATATATGAGTGGTAAAGTGACATTTCTCATGACAGTGGCGCGGGGAAGCAGGTTGAACGATTGAAAAACAAAACCGATACGGTCACGACGGATGACAGCTAGTTCATCATCAGAAAGTTTTGATACATCATGTCCATCAAGTTTATAGGTTCCAGATGTCGGTGTATCAAGCGCGCCTAAGATGTGCATGAGTGTTGATTTTCCTGATCCAGACGGTCCCATGATAGCTACAAATTCTCCGTCTTTAATAGTGAAAGATACACCACGAAGAGCGTGGGTTTCATTGTCACCATTTACATAAGTTTTCTTTATGTCTTTAATTTCAATCATAAATTATTCAGTCAGAATTAATTACCAGCTGCTGGAGTATTAGCTGGTCTTGCGGCACCTCCGCCTCCTCCTGCACCAAATCCACCACGACCACTAGCGCCCAAGCTACTCAAGAGACTTGGGGCAGCCGTAGTTGTCTTCACTATGTTTGCCGCTGCAGTGGTCTTTGTTACGACCCATGTTCCTGCTCCAATACCACTTATAATCTGCGTGTTTGTACCATCAGTTGCGCCAATTGTTACGGTCGTATTTGTTGGTGCAGTAGCAGATGTCATTGTAGTACCTGCTCCTCCACGTGTTCCTGAGGTTCCTGTAAATTGGCGTGTTGATGAAGCTTGGTATGTTGATGAAGCATAATTTCCTCCACCAAATTGTCCGGTACTCGAACCAAATGCTCTTGTTGTTGAACCTAAAGTAATACCATTTGTAGCGGCGACACTCTGCATATATGTGCTTACAACTGTTGGATCAAATGTTTGAACGTAGTTTTGATTACCTTGAGCTTTTATTGCTGCTACCGGTACTACGAGAACATTATCAATCTCATTTGTAGTTATGATTGCGTTAACACTCATACCAGGATTGATACGAGGATCCGCTGTGTTGATAGATACTTTAACGCCATAAGAGACGACACCCGAGCTTACTGTTCCCACAAGATCTACTTCAGAGACTGTGCCTGTTGCGGTGAAATTGTTTATTGCATTAAAAGTAAGTGATACAGGATCACCAACTTTGACTGTAGACGCATCAACTTCGTTCAGTGAAAGAGTGGCCATCTTTTGATCACTAATGATGGTCGCTATGTTTGTTCCACCACTTGCCTGGTTATAAACAGAAGCAGGAAGAAGACCGATGACACCATTGAATGGTGCACGAATAAAATAATTGGCATATGTTTGTTGTGCCTGATTTACAGCCAGTTGTGCAGATTGAACATCAAGAGGATCAGTACCGACAACAAGAGTTGTAAGTGAATTTTGCGCGCTTGTAATACCAGTCTGTGCAGAGAGTAGAGCAGAAAGATTATTGGTTATGCTATTTGACCATGTAACAACGTTTGCTTGGGCAGTAGCCGCATCTTTTGCAAGATAACTGGGTTGGCTAGTTGTGACAAAAGTAATTGTGTTTTGAGTATTTTGGACTGCATTTGAAACATTTTTCGCGAGTTGATATGTATCTGCAAGTACTTGTACGATCGTTGATGTGGCACTCTGACGTGTGAGAGATTTATATTCTGCGAGGACTGTGAGGTATTGTGAATTGGCAGCATCGAAACTCATACTAGCCTGTAGTCTGTCCGTTTGTCCTGTTGTGGTTAGATATGATGCCTCTTGATCACTTAGAAATGCACCTTGTCCATAGAGTAGAGTGTTCAGTCCTGGAATAACAGTTTGAAGTGATATAAAAGTATTTGAAATAGCATCATAGGCATTACCATATGATTGTGTCAGAGAATTTTGAGCATTAGAAAGGTCCGTAACTTTTGGTGCTTCAGTTAATTTTGACAGAGAAAGTTTAGCGCTATTGAGACTGTTGAGTGCATTTGTTGGATCTATTGTAGCGATTAGATCGCCAGTGCTAACATGCTGACCAACTGCAACATTTATAGATTCAATAGTTCCTGATACCTGACTAGTAATACTCAATTGATTTGTGGCAGAAACTTGACCAGTACCAGTCACGGTCTGAATGATATTTCCCATACGCGCACGAGAAATTGTGTACTGGGGTGCTGCAACAGGAAGACTGTATCGGTATATTTCGTAGCCTCCACCGATCAGAACTATGACAATTAGGCTTGACCATACTTTGTGTTTGATAATGAATTTAACAAATGAAGAATAAAGTTTTTTCATAAATTATTTCTGGAGTGTTGATGTTGATACAATTAATGTGGTTGTTCCGATAACACCTGGTGGAGGTGGAACAATTCTTATAAATGAAGCTTGAATCTCGCCTTTACTATCTGGTTCACCGACAACTATGGCGAATTGTCCAGTCTGTATAGCGCTTGTCGAAGCCATACCATGGAGAAGACGTATCATTGTTGTTGAAGAAATAACAACTACTTGTTCAGCATTTTGTGGCCCCTTGATCATGATGACAGGGAAATGTGAAGAAACGATTTCACCCATTGCCCCATGAGGATTGACGTCATCTGAATTGTGCATGAAAGGTGCAAGTGCTGAATTGCCATCTAACATGCCGTTTTGATGCATATCGTCCCAATCACGAGAAAAAGTTGCTTTGTGATAACCAACAAAAATACCGGCTGCAAATATTATCCACGCAATAAGTAATATGGCGAGAGTAAGAAGAAGACGACCGTAGGATTTACCCTCGAAAAGTTTTTTTGTATTCATGGTTATATTATTAATTGTATTCATATTTAATTATACTTTATGAAAAGACTTATGCTGATATCATGTGCTCGTTATGTATTGTGAGTGCTGGTATGTAGCGTGTACCTCTGCGCAATGAATTACCAATAACCAAAACTAAGCCAAGGATGAGGGTTGTTTGAATAATAGGAAAAGTTTCAACAATCGATAGACTCAGATCTTTCCATGATGCCATGACATATCCACCATCAGTTGAAAGTAGTGAAAGATATGAACTGAGTCCTGATGTCGATGCTGTTGTCATGAAGCTCTGGGCTACTGGTACACAGACAGCAACAGCTATGAATATGGAGATGACGTGTAAACCAAAATAAACACGTGCATGAAAAACTCGACTGTGTTCAATGCGAATCATTACACGAGTCTCTATCTCTGAACTTATTTTCTGTTCAGGAAGTTTGGCGAAGAGTTGTTTGTATGAAGTTTGATTTGTCATGATAATAATATGCTAATTACGAGTTTATTAGGTTTTTCGGTGCATAAGCTTGGTTTTGACCTTTGAGAGTGACCTGTGGTGCCAACTTTTGACTGTATTCATAGGTTTTTTCATTATTTCTGATATTTCTTCAAAAGTCATATCTTCATGATAATGCATGGTCAAAACTGATCTGTGGTCTGGGTGTAAATCTGACATGGCATCAGTGAGTTCTTCCGCCAATTCTTTTCTAGCGAATAACTCGGGTGGTAGGGGTTCAGTATCAGAGAGAGTATCAGCAAAACTGAAACTTTCTTCATCCTCACTTTCCATAGATGAAAAAGTGATAGCTTTTTTCTTCTTTATATAATCAAGAGCTGTATTTCTGGCTATGGTAAATAGCCATGGTTTGAATTTCATGCCATCTTTGAACCTTTTCATATATTTCCATGTCTTGAAAAAAGTGTCTTGAGCGACATCCTCTGCTTCTTCTCTTGACTTTACGTATTGAAGAATGAAATTGAATATATGCTTGGTATAGCGTGACATAAGCTCTTGAAAAGCCGTATCATCACCTTTTTTCACTTTTTCGATAAGTTCTTCGTCGCTGGTCATATATGTGTCTTATCATACTATAGTTGGCTTACTACGCACCATGAGTATGTTTTGTTGCGTATGTAAACTCAGACTAGGGTATACTTATGGGAGTTCGATCCGATTGTTGTGATTAATTAACATTAATTTTTTTATATGACGTTATTTATCGTTTCTTTTATTGCAGGTATTTTGACTGTATTAGCACCGTGTATTTTACCGTTGTTACCGGTCATCCTTGGTGGCGCTGTGGCTGAAGCAGGGAATAAGCGACGACCATTTATCATTATTGGATCACTTTCTATTTCGGTATTTCTATTCACACTTTTACTTAAAGGCTCGACTGCTCTTATCACAATTTCTCCTTCATTCTGGAGTTATGTATCAGCCCTCATTTTTATTTTATTTGGACTTACGCTTTTATTTCCAGAGAGTTGGGCGCGTCTAGTCCTAAAAATTCCTGGACATAATAAACCTGATCGTTGGATTACCAAAGGTTATGGCACCGGTGGTTCATTTTGGACTGACGTTATAGTCGGAGCTGCTCTTGGTCCAGTTTTCACAACGTGCAGTCCAACATTCTTTGTCATACTAGCTACAGTTTTACCGCAATCATTTGCCATGGGCGTCGTAGACTTGTGGGCTTATATCATCGGTCTAGCACTTTCGCTTTTACTCATCTCATTTATTGGACAGAAACTAGTCGATCGACTTGAGTGGGCTTCAGATCCCAAGGGATGGTTTAAAAAAATGCTTGGAGTATTGTTTATACTACTCGCTCTTGCTATCAGTTTTGGTTGGGATAAACAAGTCGAAGCAGACATTCTCCATAGCGGTTTCTTTGATGTGACTAATGTTGAGCAATCAATCCATCAGTTTCTATCTAGTCCAAGTCAATCAGTTTCTAGTTCTGATTCAAGTATAGTTGTTGCACCGAATCCGCCAGGTGTACCAACGCATGATGAAGGTCCTTATGTGGAAATAGCCAATCCAGCAGGTTTTATTAATAGTCCCAATGGAGGTAATGTACCATTCAAGTTGGCTGATATGGTTGGTAAAAAAGTTATTCTTATAGATTTCGTAGACTACTCATGTATCAATTGTGAACGAACATTTCCTTATTTAAATGATTGGTATAAAAAGTATAAAGATCAGGGCCTTGAAATTGTCGCTATTCATACTCCTGAATTTTCATTTGAAAAGGATATTGCTAACGTTACTGCCGCTGTAAAACAGTTCGGATTACAATTCCCAATCGTCCTAGATAATGATTATTCGACTTGGAATGCCTATGGTAATGAGTATTGGCCACATAAGTATTTAATTGATATCCATGGCCGTGTTATCTATGACCACATCGGTGAAGGGGGTTATGATGAGACTGAAGCTGAGATTGTTCAAGCCCTCAATCAACGCTCTCAATATCTTAGATTAACAACAACGGTTAATGAGGCTACGAGTTCAGTGCCAACATACACTGTTAGTGCTCAAAGCCCAGAAACATATTTTGGGGCTATGAGAAATGAATATTTTGGCAATGGTGTACCAAGTGTAATTTATACAGAAACTTTTTCTATCCCAGACCAACTAACTCCGAATCAGTTTTATCTTGGTGGTCAGTGGAATATTCAAAAGGAATATATTCAAAATATTTCTGTTGGCGCACAAATATCTTATGTATTTAATGCAGCAAAAATGTATATAATTGCTGTGCCGAGTATGAATTCATCAGGAATTCCAACAGCTATTACCGCACAAATTTTAATTGACGGGAAACCTATTACGAAATCTCAAAGTGGGACTGATATAAAGAATGGAATTCTGACTATTACAAATTCACGTCTATATAATATTTTTTCGGATACAGTCGCTGGTCAACATCGTATTGATATTATTTTTCAAAAAGTTGGTGGACAAGCATTCACGTTTACCTTTGGATAATATTCTGTTATAGTTAGCGTAATATCAGTAGTCACGTAATTATTTATTATTATGGCAAAAAGAATCACTGGCGTTGGAAAGAAACGCGCCACTCGTAGTCGCAAGACTGCAAAACGTCTCGCAATCAAGCGAGCACGTCAAGCTCCAAAGAGAGCAAAAAAGGTACAAAGAAATAAGCGTTAATCAACAAAAAATGCACTATATCGGAGTGCATTTTTTGTTGCAACAATTTCCCTATAATTAAAGTATAATAAGTACATGAATCCTTCAATTAGAACTGCAGTCTTCGCCAACGGATGTTTCTGGTGTACAGAGGCAGTTTTTTCAATGCTTAAAGGTGTGAGTTCGGTGAAGCCTGGATATACGGGTGGTAAAGTTGAAAATCCGACATATGAGCAAGTAAGTGATGGAAATACTGGTCATGCTGAAGCAATTGAAATTAAATATGACTCTGCAGTTGTTTCTTACGATGATTTGCTTGCGGTGTATTTCAATACTCACGATCCAACAACATTGAATAGACAGGGGAATGATGTGGGTACACAATACCGTTCAGTTATTTTCTATATTGATGATGAACAAAAAAACAAGGCACTAGCTTTGATAAAAGAATTAAATGATTCAAAGGCGTATGACAAACCGGTTGTGACAGAAGTTCAACCTTTAACTGCTTTTTATGAAGCCGAGGATTATCATCATGATTATTATAAAAATCATAAAGAACAAGGATATTGTCAATTGATTATTGCGCCAAAGTTGGAGAAATTGCAGAAAAGGTTTGAGAAATTATTAAAATAAATAAAAATTATGAATGAAGAAGAAATCAAAAAGAAACTAACACCTGAGGAATATCATGTACTTCGTGAAAAGGGTACTGAAGCACCTTTCAGTGGTCAACTTTTACATGAAACTCGTGAAGGTGTATATACGTGCAAGGTGTGCGGAAATCCACTTTTTCCTTCAACGGCAAAATTTGATTCCGGAACTGGTTGGCCGAGTTTTGATCAGGCATTACCAGCCTCGACAAAATTAGTACATGATCAAGCTTATGGAATGGAACGAACAGAAGTCGTCTGTGCAAAGTGTGGTTCACATCTCGGACATGTTTTTGAAGATGGTCCAACGAACACAGGTAAAAGATATTGTATGAATTCTGTCTGTCTAGAACTTGCGGCAGATGAAGGGAAGAAAAAGTAGCAATTCCTACTTTATTCGAGTAATATTAGCCCACCATGAACCCTTCAGACATTTCACCAGTTATTCTTGAAAAAGCACCCATTATCCTGGCTGAAATTAAAAAGGCCAATAATATTCTTTTGCATTGCCATATTTCACCAGATCCTGATTCTGTGTGTTCAGCATTAGCGACAAAGGCGGCTCTTGAACAATTGGGGAAAAAGGTGACTATTATTCTTGGTGACGCTGAGACACTCCCTCAAGGATTTATGGGTTTTCCTGGAGCAAATACTATTGTGAAAAAAAGTTTTGGTGAGATTGATTTAAAAGAATTTGATTTATTTATAATAGTAGATAGTGGTTCACCTGATAGGATTTCATATAAAGCTGTCCCAGTATTTCCTTTATCGATTCGATCTGTCAATATTGATCATCACCAATCAAATACATCTTTTGCCGATGTAAATTTGGTAGATGTCAGTGTTTCTGCGACGTATATTCTATTTCAACTTTTCACAATATGGAACATAGAAATTACTCATGATATCGCACTGAATCTTTTTATGGGTATATATACAGACAGTGGAGGATTTAAATACTCGCCGATTGATTACAAAGTATTTCAAGTTTTGCCAATATTAACCAAAATAGCTCCGGACTTCGGTAAGGCTATATTTGATATGGAAAATAATGAGAGTAAGGATGCAATATTTTTTGAAGCTCTAGCATTAAATTCAATCGAGACATTTTTGGGTGATAATATTGCAATAGCAACCGTATCTTTTAAACAAATTCAAGAACATAATATTCCTATTGATTCTATCCATACAGATATTCCTAACAAGTTGAAATCTGTAGTAGGTTGGAATATTGGTATTATGCTTACTGAAAGGGAACCGGGTCTTGTGAGAGCTAGTATGCGTAGCCGTGATGGTAATAAATTTGATGTATCAAAATTGGCTGTGGCACTTGGGGGTGGTGGTCATCGTGCTGCTGCTGGCATTCGATTCCCTAATACAACATTAGAGGAGGCTAAGGAAAAGATTGTCTCAAAAGCCAAAGAACTGTATAATCTGTAAACTCAAATTAGCAGTTAAGCAATTATAATTAAACAGAATTCATTATGTCCCAGAAACAAATTATTATTTCAGTCGTAGCCATTATCGTTATTGGTCTTGCGTGGTTCGGACTTGATCATTCATCTGGATATCCAAAGGGTCCAGACGATCTTTCTTCTCAACAGACAATGACAGCTAGTACTACTGTTGCAACTTCAACTATTACTACTACAACTAATCAGTCAGATTCAACAATCAAAAATTTTATGCATACAATCACAATCGAAACTACAAAAGGCACTATCGTTCTTGAGACATATGATGCAGATGCTCCAAAGACGGTTGCTAATTTCATTTCTCTAGCAAATAAGGGTTTTTATAACGGACTCATCTTCCATCGCGTTATTTCAGGATTTATGATTCAGGGCGGCGATCCTACTGGCACTGGTATGGGTGGTCCTGGATATAAGTTTGCTGATGAGCTCAATCCAAATACTGATTCATATAAGGCTGGTTATGTTCGTGGAACTGTTGCTATGGCTAACTCAGGTCCAGATACCAATGGTAGTCAGTTCTTCATTATGCATCAAAATTATCCTCTTCCAAACAAGTACAGTATTTTTGCAAAGGTTGTATCTGGTATGGATGTTGTTGATGCTATTGCCACAGCACCTAAGAATAGTTCCGATAAACCCCTTCAAGATATAAAGATGACAAAAGTTACTGTATCGGACACGAAATAGTTTTCCTTAGAAATACGTTGAAAAATACCATAGTGAATGCTATGGTATTTTTGTACCTGTACTAGACAATTTAAAAATGGAATTATGAAGCAAATCAATGTTGGGACATTGGGTCATAACAGACCAATTTTAGTCACAGCCTGTCTCGCAACCGCAATGATGCATTCACATCGTGGGGATGTGATCATTGTTGTTCCGTCTGGTGAGCCCGCTGATTTGAATTTACCAGAGTGTTCTGGAAATATCATTTTATTAACACCACAGGATGCTACCATGGAAAAATTGGAAGCAATTCTCTCGGAGTACATTAAGTCACATGATTCACAAGTTATTATTACGGAAGAAATTGAGCAACTTGGATTACGTGATGCAAGACAGATTTTGATAGATTTCTCGTATAAACTCAAATGTACAGTTGAAGCTCATCCCTTAACAGGGAATCCTTGGCCACCGAGTAAATCGGATAAGCATAAATTTCCGCATAAAATCATTCCAAAAAAGGTTAATGTAACCCGCGTCCGTCGTTGACTTGACTGTCAACGTCGGCGCGGTTTTTTCATTAAATATTTTATTGATTGACATGTATGATTTTCTGATGTATTTTTAATTTAAACAAAAGGAAAGGATTGAACATGAAAATGCAAAATCGACTATATGTCGAATCGTTAGATGGTGGCCACACAAATGAGGTGATTGGCAAATTAATTAAGTCAGAAGTCTATCTCACTGGCTATCCAGTGATAGGTGGCGGGTCTGCTGATGTTGTTGAAGTGAGTAAGGACCATCTTGCTAAGATAATTAAGGGTCGTGTGGAACAAGCCCTTAAATATAACGTCTATGACAAGTCGGATGAATGTAAAAAACTTCGTCCGATCGTGGTTGGAATTAAATCTAACCAGATAACACTTCTGCAAGTCTTGAATAAGCGGATTGGACAGAAGTTGGTCAAGATTCGCCGAGTTCATCGATTGGCTATTGAGGCCTAATCAATATGCTAATTTAACTTTCAGTACTGTCGCCAGAATACTCTGGCGGCGGTTTTTTTATTCAAATATGCTATTATTTCCACATGTCAGACTTCTACAATCCTCATAGAACTCGTAATGTTTTTGATCCGCAAAGCACTGAACCTTTTAGGGCTAGTCGTTCCAAAATTGATCTATTTCTCAATTGTCCTTTGTGCTATTACCTAGATGCTCGTCTTGGTGTAGCGCGACCGCCAGGATTTCCTTTTTCCTTGAATTCAGCCGTAGACACTTTGCTTAAAAAAGAATTTGATATTCTTCGTGAAAAAAAGCGTCCACATCCACTGATGCACGCCTTTGGTGTTCGTGACGTTATTCCATATATGCATGAAGATATGGATATTTGGAGAAGCAATTTCAAAGGCATAACTTACTTAGATAAAAATACTAACCTTCTTATAACTGGCGCCGTTGAT
>CAIRAF010000059.1 GCA_903876465.1 uncultured bacterium
GTTTGAGCAATAACCATCAATGCCCTTTTTCTAAAGACTGCCAGGCTAATTTAAGCGATCAAGTTCTCATATTGCCCCGTAAACGTATCAAAGCAAAATCCCCGGAATTCAATTGTCTAGAAGTAATTTTAGGAATTAATATAGTCCCGACTTTATATCGGCTAATAACATCTATAAGTCCAGTAACATTATTAGCCTCATCACTCGTAACAATAACAGTATCTATTCGTCTAGAATAGAATGGTAGTACAGTAGTTAAATTACGGACTATGTCACCATTCGCACCACCATCTATAAGTATCCTCGTATCATCAGGGGTGCGAATAAATATGGACGGATAGCCTTTAGTGTCGAATACGTACATTTCCATCTCAACAGGTAATCGACTAATCGACCATACGTAGAAAGAAATACCGGAAATCACGCAAATTGAGATGAGGCCATATAAAACAATCTTCATTTCCCCATTCTATTGAAGTGAGATAAAATACTAACAAAGAAGCTTTCAAAAAATAATCAGATTTTAATCAAAATTAACAAAACAAATTTATGAAGAAATATACAGAAAAAACATTCAATATACCCACCCTCAGTGGAATATCTACCAAGACAATTGAGGAGCATATAAAGCTTTACCAAGGATATGTCAAAAATTTTAATTCTATTATTGACAAGTTAATGGAATACAAGAAAGACCGTGAAGCAAATTCCTATGTTATAGGTGAACTTCGACGAAGAATCAGTTTCGAATATAATGGCATGCGCAATCATGAAGTTTATTTTTCTTCACTAGAAGGGGGTTCTAAATCATTAGCAGAAGGTAGTTCGCTCAAAAAAGCCATTGAAACATATTGTGGTCCATTCGATGAATTCATTGCTGGTTTCAAAAATATGGCGACGACAACCCGCGGCATTGGTTGGGCTGTTCTTTGGTATGACAAAAAGGATGATTGTCTCATCGCCTCATGGATAGATGAACAACATCTAGGCCAATTGAATGGCTGTGAAATGATTCTTGGTTTAGATATGTGGGAACATTCCTACGTTGCAGATTACCAACCATCAGGTAAGAAACAATATGTAGAAGATTTCTTTGCAAACCTAAACTGGTCTGTTATAGAGGAGAATTTTAAGAAAGCAAAAAATTAGATTCTCTATTCAGGAATAAATTAAAAAGGCGTGTGTCCTACTGACACTCGCCTTTTTGATTCACAAAATGATTTACAAAAGTGGCATCTGACATCGAGGGCAGACCCGGTAATTACTTCCTTCAGGATCATCGAGTCCATAAGTCCCCCAATCACACGCTTTGCAGTGCCGCATTACTAGACGCTCATTTGATTTTTCGCCCTGCGAAGCACGCGACATGGCGATAAGCATCTTGAAGGTAAATATCAAGATATTATGAGGAACCTTGTGCGAAATTGCGATTTTTGAAAGATTGGCCATTTGCAAGGCTTCACGACCAGGATCGTGAACTTTGAGATTGTGGGCCTTCTTTATGGCTCCAACTTCAAGGACACAAGCGTAACGCTTACAAATGAGTTCGGCGATCTGGGTGTCGATTTCATCAATTTTCCGACGTTGTTCGGCTATTAAAAGTGCAGGGCACTCAACAAGACTTGTCGAAACCGGTTCAGCAGTAGTGTTCATAATAAACAAGTAGTTAATTGTTATTGTTATCTTATTCGAAATTACCTTATAAAATAGATTGGGTCAATGACTTATTTGTTCTGTATATCAATTTAAAATATACATACACAATAATAAAGGTCACATAAAACCCCACAACCCACCAACCTGAAAACTGTGGAACTGTGAGAGAGGCAAATGGTATATCGGCAAATTTTTCAACTATGAATAATTCATACGCAAGAAGAATATGTGCGATCCATCCAAAAAATTGTGAGATTGGATAAAAGATAAAGCCAAATGAACCAGTTAAAAATACTGCGAGCATTGTGATAGGAATAAATGGGAGGACGAGAATATTAGCAACAACCCCAATGATTGAGATTTGGCCCATCAAATATAGTATGAACGGTGAAACAAATATTTGTGTAGCGAACGTAGCAGAAAAAATACCTCTCATACCAAACTTATCAGGA
>CAIRAF010000060.1 GCA_903876465.1 uncultured bacterium
GCTAAAAATGATTAAAGACTGGAAAAAATACGTAATCACGTTTCTCATAACAGCGGCAATTTTTATAACCGCCATATCTATAAGTTCGTGGATTGATAGTAAGCGTGTTAATGAAGTTAAAACAATGCAGGACTCAATATCGTTGAGTATTCTTTCTTCAGAGACGCAATTTAACCTCCTTAAGTCTGCTTCTTGTGACGATCTCTTTAGTTCAGAACTTGGTCAGGAACTGGGTGATATGTCAGATCGACTATCATATCTCGAATCTGCTGGTCGTGGACAAGACGCTGACGTTATTACTCTCAAGCAATATTATTCCCTTTTGGAAATCAAAGATTACATTCTTATTAATTCTGCAACTCAATGTAAAAACAAACCTACAATTGTTCTTTATTTCTATCAAGCACATTGTCCAGATTGTGATAAAGAGGGTGATGTTTTAACTTATATTCGCCAGCATTATCCTGGCAATATTCGTGTCTATTCTTTTGATAATGATTTGAATGTATCAGCTATCCAAACACTTGCTCATATATACAAAATAGACCAACCACTTCCAGGATTGGTTATTAATGGAAAAGCATATAGTGGTTTTCACTCGATTGGTGATATACAGGCTATTGCACCTTCGCTTGTTGGAACGACGACGATGGCTACTAGTACACGAAAGTAAGTGAGCCGCCTCTCAGACTTGAACTGAGGACCTTCGCTTTACAAAAGCGTTGCTCTACCAACTGAGCTAAGGCGGCGTGAAAACAGATTAACGCATTTACTTCTTTTCTGCAATCTTTCTGAGATAGAAAGAAGCTCCGTGGTCCTTAATCTCACCACGACCACGAACAGCATCCATCATTCTCTTTCCGTGAGGATTTTCAAGCATTCGATGTTTTAACTCAACATATATCTTTCTAACACGTACAAGAATATGGAAAGTGATCCACTGAGCCACTGCTATAAAAGTATGCTTATTAACATATGATATTCCGTTGCTTATAGTTCCAAAGAATTTCTGAAAAATGTGATCACTTCCTCTTCCTAATCTTGATGGAATTGAAGGCTTACTCGTTTTAACTTCATTACGCTTGAAAAGAACCATGGCAATGATTCCTATAAGTGAGATGTAAAAGATTGTAATGAGTGTATACATAGTTGGTGCTTTACGCACCTAATGCTAGGCCTCGAGAATCTTAAAACGCTTGAAGCGTCCCACTGCGACCTTTTCACCGAACTTTTGCATAGCAGCATCTACTAAACCTTGAATTGTAACTTCTGGATTCTTGATGAATGGCTGATTGAGTAAAACCATTTCTGCAAAATAAGTCTCGAGTTTACCAGCGAGAATCTTTTCTTGCATAGCTGCAGGCTTATCCTTTACTTCATTCATAAACACTTCCTTTGCGGCTTTACTATCTGCTTCTGTAATATCATCTTTCTTCAAAAACTTTGGATTTGTAGCTGTAACATGCATAGCAATATCGCGTGCCAAGGTCTTAAACTCCTCGTTATTGGAAACGAAATCTGTCTCGCAGTTAAGCTCCACCATAGCTCCTACAGAGCC
>CAIRAF010000061.1 GCA_903876465.1 uncultured bacterium
ATGTCGGAAGCTTTAAGATTGATACAACGGCCCCAGCGCCTATTACCCTTACCTCGGTGGTTGGTGGGTTCCTGAATATTCAAATAAATTGGGCGTCGTTTGTAGATTCACAGGGGGACTTTAATCACTTTAATATTTACCGCTCTAATACTGCAATAACCAATGTGTCGGGATTCACGCCGATCAATTCCAGTTTGACGGATAAACTGGCGACATCTTTTTAAAATATTCACAAGCCTTTTGATTTTTTCACCAGCAAGAAGTTTCTTAACCAAAGCATCCTTTGAAGGGAAAACGTCAGTGACAGTGCCACGTGCAAAGAGTTCATCTATTCTTTTTTGATCAATTTTAGGCATGTAATTTATACAATCTCTTAAAAACTATATTACCATTATTTTGCTAAACAAAAAACCGCCAGTTGCAGTGCAGGCGGTTTTTATACCTATCGTTACTAAATTTTACATATTCACGAAAAGGTCTTCTTTTGCGCGACGAACCTTCTTATACCCTGCTGATGTATCAGTAGCCACATCGCGATATCCTATAGCCATCATAACAACACTCTTTAGTCCTTTCTCTTTGAGACCAAGAACCTCATCCAGTTTAGCTGGATCAAATCCTTCCATAGGAGTTGAGTCGACTTCTTCGAGTGCCGCAGCTGACAGACCGACACCGAGGGCGATGTAAGCTTGTTTTGCAGCCCATGTCACTTTCCCTGTTTGGTCCAAACCATCTACTGTACCCATGATATATTTTTTGAAATCAGCAAGTGCAGTGACAGGCATACCACGAGTGGTTGAGACGAGATTCATATAGTCGTCGACATTTTTCTCTGTTATGTTATCCCATACTGCAAAAACAAGTAGATGTGAACCTTCAACAATCTGTGGTTGCATCCATGCTGCTGGCTGAATCTTTTTACGAAGTTCCATGTCTTTGATAACTAAAACCTTGTATGGAGTAAGTCCATATGATGACGGTGCAAGACGAATTGCTTCCAAGATTGCATTGAGCTTTTCTTGTGGAACTTCTTTGCCATTCATCCTTTTGGTGGCATAACGCCACCCGAGCTGTGTATTGAGTGTATTCATTTTTATTTAAATAATTTTAATAATAAAAAGCGAGAAACTACGTCTAACTTTTTTAATGTAAGAATATCATACAGGCCTTACTTTACCTTGTAAAGTACTTTACTATGTACACCATACATGATAGCCTGTGTCTATGGTTACCCTTGAATCAAAAAAGAAAGGTATTCACTCTGCAAATATATGTCCTGTCGCTAAAGTAGCCGACCTTCTTTCTGATTCATGGACGATGCTTATTATTCGAGATCTACTTATTTCACAAATGAGATTTTGTGAATTGGAGACTTCCCTTGATGGAATCAGCACGCGCACGCTCACCCTCAAACTCAAAAAACTTGTCACTGAAAAAGTGATCAGTAAAGATGACGCGACTCACTACTACTCTATTACAAAACAAGGTCAAAATTTGGCACAAATAATAGATGCCATGAGAGGTTATGGTGAGAAGTGGATGTAATAAGCCCTAAATAATTATTGAACCTTCACTGCTGTACCGTAACACAAAACCTCAGTTACACCCTGCATGAGTTCGGTTGCATCAAAACGTACGCCGATAATAGCATTCGCGCCTTTTTCAGTAGCATGAGTAATCATGAGTTCATAGGCTTCATTACGTGTCTTGTCACATAGTTCTGTAAAAAGACTGATGTTTCCACCAAATATAGTTTGAAGTGATCCACCAATACTACCAACTATTGAGCGTGAACGAACAATGATTCCTTTGGTAAGTCCAAGGTTGGAGACAATTTTCTTATTTGGTAATTCAAAAGCAGTTGTGACGTTGTTGTGATCCATGTGAGTGTAGTTAGATGATTAATGTGTTAACTATAACATGTCAGAGTTTATATCTATCAAGTTTAGTCTGGCTAGCAAAAATTATATTTGTTCCATCATTTATTCCTATAGCCTGCCAAGGCTGCGTGATATTACCCTTTTTACCTGTGTAGAAAAACAGTGACCTTTCAAGATTTGGTTTCGTCTTTCCTATATCCCCAAAATTTAATTTGATCTGCTGATAGAATGGAATATGTTTGACGAAATATGATCTAATATAATCCTCGAATTCTTCAAATATTTCAACTTTTTCTTCTGTAGCTCGTACCAATGAATAATTAAGTGCCGCTTCACTACATTGACGATTTACATCTTCTTCAGAATTCTTGTCGGACATCATTAGATTATTTCTGGCACCCTTAACCAATTTCTCAAAGTTAACGGTGAGCTTAATTTTTTCTGTAAGTTCTTTCTTCGTATTGTCGAAACATTTGTAAAAGTCTTTCTTTGCATATAAAACAGAGACTGGCGTAACTTTAAATAAACCTGAATATCTATCCGCAAGAGTAGCTAAAGATTTAACATACTTATCAGTCCTATCTTTAGGAATTTTGTTAGCTATTTGTACCCTTTCATCTCCCGGAACTATGTGGAAAAATAATCCTGGTTGATATACCTTTTTTATTTCCGCATTCATTCTTGCTAGCTGGTTTAAAGTTGCCTCCTCGCACAAATCTGCTTCTTGAATTGGTAAATTAATATTTTTGCTTCCACCCCAAAACTGGAGAAATTTAATAGGCAAATTTCTATTAACTTTCTCTTGAATATTTTTTATGACTAAATCCTTTCTAATTCCATCTGGTAGAGGACCATTTCTAAAATCCTTTCTTGTTAGGATTTTATATATGTTTTCTGCAACAGATGAGTTGGTTAGAATATTGTCCATGTCATTATGCTGGTTGCGGAACCGGAGGGATTCGAACCCTCGAGGCCCGTTAAGGCCTGCCTCTTTAGCAAAGAGGTATGTTAGACCACTCCACCACGGTTCCAGTTGCGCCATTCTGTCATAAATATATGTTTTTGCAAAACGAAGTATTCGTGGTAATCTGATTTTACTCACGCGAGTATTGGAGAGATGGCTGAGTGGTTTAAGGCAGCGGTTTACTAAACCGCCGTTCCCTCACGGGAACCGTGGGTTCGAATCCCACTCTCTCCGCTTTTGACACAATCAAATAATTAATGTAGTTTGATGTTAAATGGACATTATAATACCTGTGAGAAATGGGCTGGAACTTCGACTGCGGAAGGAATCTGACGCAGAGGCAGTTTTCCAGGCTATAGACAAAAACCGTACGTATTTGAAACAGTGGTTACCTTGGCTAGACGAAAGTACCACCACAGAAGATACTCGAAAATTCATTCGATCAGATATCGACGACTTTGAAAAGAAGAATGGTTTGGACCTCGGAATCTGGTACGAAAAACAATGGGTCGGCGGAATCGGTTATCATGGATGGGGTGGAAAAAAAAGAAAATCATCCATAGGATATTGGCTATCTGAAGATTGCCAAGGCAAAGGGATCATGACTGCATCTGTACAAGCCCTGGTCAATCACGGCTTTAATGAGATGAATCTCAATCGAATTGAAATTCGTTGTGCCACTGAAAACGTTAAGAGTCGATCGATACCACAGAGACTTGGTTTCGTAATGGAAGGTACACTTCGACAAGCCGAATGGCTCTATGACCACTTTGTCGACATTGTTGTTTATAGTACGATTAAGGATGAGTGGAACTCATGTAAATAATTTCAGTCCCGCATTGTAAGAAATTTCGATGCGGGGCTTTTTTATATAAATTATTTATAAGTAGGTTAATATGAGTATTTTCGCTATAATTAGCTCCATGCCCGTTATTACTCCCGACATTACCGTAGCTGAATATTTTCGTATCACACCAATACAAAAAGATGCCCTAAGGAAACTTGGCATTACGACTCTTCGTGATCTCCTATATCATTTCCCTGTTCGTTATGGTGACACTGCCGAATCGCGTAGTATCGAATCATTAAGCAAGGGTGACACAGCTGTCATATTTGGAAAAATTACGGGTCTCAAAGCTAGTAAAGGATTCAAAACCAAGATGACTATGGCGACAGCCACTGTCGAAGATGAAACTGGAAAAATCCAATGTGTCTGGTTCAATCAACCATATCTGGCCAAAATGACACCGGAAGGTGCAATGGTCCGCATAGAAGGCAAAGTTAGTGAACGCAGAAAACAAACCGAAGGTGCAGAAACTGCTGGAAGAATTTATTTTTCTAATCCCAAACTCGAGGTCGTCGATAAACTTCCAATAGGGGTTGGTGACTCCCTATTTGGTGAAGACGGCGAAGCTCACACACTTTATCCAGTCTATCCAGAATCAAGAGGTATCACTTCCAGTTGGATCTATCATGCCATCCAAAAAATATTTAAAAGTGGTTTACTCGACACAATTGTCGACACACTTCCTGGTCACCTATTAGTTAAATATCATTTACCTAGCCTGAAAACTGCTCTCGTCTGGATTCACACTCCACTCAAACGAGACGATGCTCTGTCAGCTCGCAAGCGTTTTTCTTTTGAAGAAATATTCACTATTCAGCTTGGCAAACAACAAGCCCGACTTTCCTATGAAGCGCATCCCGCTTTTGTTATTGAAACTGACGATGCTCATGTTAATGAATTCATCAAACGTTTTCCTTTTACTGCTACTGAAGCACAAACGCATGCTGTCGGAGCAATACTCGCCGATATGCGTCGAGGTTTTGCCATGTCACGTCTTCTCGAAGGAGATGTGGGATCTGGTAAAACTGCTGTAGCTGCTTCTGCTGCATACGCCATCATTACTTCCAAACCACCAAAAATACCACGCCTCATCAATGCGCAAAATCCATTGAGCAAAGCCATTACTACTGGTCAAGGAAATCTCCAAGTCGCTTTCATGTGTCCTACTGAAATATTAGCTACGCAACATTTTGAATCTTTCATACAGTACTTTTCATATATGCCTATTCAGATCGGGCTTATCACTGGTTCTGGTTGTCGCAAATTTCCTTCAAAGATGAATCCAAAAGGTTGGACCGATATTTCTCGTGCACAATTACTCAAATGGGTTGAGAGTGGCGACATTCATGTTCTCATTGGCACACACTCACTTATTCAAAAGTCAGTTAAATTTAAAAATCTAGCCTTCGCTATTATCGATGAACAGCACCGTTTTGGAACAGCTCAACGCTCTAAACTTGTTCGTAAGGACACGATCGCTCCGCATTTACTTTCAATGACGGCCACACCTATTCCACGAACATTGGCTCTCACAATGTATGGTGACCTTGATCTAACCCTTCTCGATCAATCTCCTGCTGGCCGTAAACCAATCATCACTGAACTAGTCTTACCAACACATCGTGAATCTACCTATGAAAAGATTCGTACTGAACTCAAAGCTGGCCGTCAGCTCTATGTCATATGTCCACGCATAGATGAACCAGATCCAGATAAAGAAAATGTTCTCAATACAAAATCAGTTAAGGAAGAAGCCAAGCGTCTCCAGTCAAAAGTATTTCCTGAATATGAAGTTGGCATTATGCATAGCAAAATGACTCCTCAAGAAAAAGATCGTGTTATGGGTCAATTCAAAAGCGGTGAAATCACCATCCTTTGTGCAACTTCAGTCGTTGAAGTTGGCGTGAATGTGCCTAATGCCACAAATATTATCATTGAAGGCGCTGAACGTTTTGGTCTTTCTCAACTTCATCAACTTCGTGGACGTGTCATGCGAAGTAGTCATCAAGCCTATTGTTACGTCTTTACTGAGACAACTTCTGCAAAATCAATTGAACGTCTCAAGGCTCTTCAAAATGCCAAAAATGGTTTTGAATTGGCTGAACTCGATCTCGCCCAAAGAGGTCCTGGCGAACTTACTGGTATGCGTCAGTGGGGTATTTCTGATATTGCTATGGAAGCTTTGAAAAATTTAAAAATGGTTGAAGCGGCGCGTGATGAAGCTGTTCGAATCATTTTGGAAGACAGAGAGCTTTCAAGATATCCGGATTTGAAACACGAAGTTGACGCTAGGAAAAAAGATACTCATTTTGAGTAAGAGTTGTATCTACTGTCAGTTTGGATTATGATAGACGAATTCAACATCCGCCCTTAGCTCAGTTGGTTAGAGCACAGAGCTTATACCTCTGGGGTCCTTGGTTCGAATCCAAGAGGGCGGACCACAAAAAAAGACCGGTTATTCCGGTCTTTTTTTACTAAACTATCTTCGCCTCCCTCTTCAACGGAATACCCTGCGCCACTATTATCTTTTCATATTCCTCACGCTCAATAGTCTCTGTTTCAATAAGACGCTTTGAGACAGCCTCAAAAGCTTTCTTGTGATCTGCGAGAGTCTTAACTGCACGTTCACGAGCTTCAGTCATAATCTTTGAAACTTCCGCATCAATATCAGCAGCAACTTTCTCTGAATATTCTCTGTCAGAAACACCCATACCAAAGAGAACACGTCCGCCAGCGCTCTCGAGCGCGATAGGACCAATCTTATCTGACATACCATATTTCGTGACCATATCTCGAGCTAGAGCTGTTGAGACTTGGAGATCATTCGAGGCACCAGTTGTGATATCACCAAAGATCATCTTTTCTGCAACATAACCACCGAGAGACATCGCAATATCATCTAGAAATTCTAGGCGTGACTGGAGACGACGTTCTTCAAATGGCAACTTGAGTGTGTAACCAGCTGCGCGACCACGTGAAATTATAGAAATCTTATGAACCGGATCTGCATTTGGCAAAACCGAAGCAACAATAGCGTGACCAGCTTCGTGATATGCGGTGATCTCTTTTTCTTTTGGTGAGAGTACGTGACTCTTACGTTCTGGACCAAGCATAACTTTTTCAATAGAACGAATGAGGTCGAACTGACCAATGGTCTTTCTGTCTTCACGAGCAGCCAAGATAGCAGCTTCATTCATGAGTGAAGCGAGATCGGCACCAGAAAATCCTGGGGTACGTTCGGCCACAACCTTCAAATTCACATCTTCAGCAAACTGCTTTTTCTTTGAATGAACAGTCAGAATAGCCTCGCGATCTCCTCTATCAGGCAGATCAATAGTTACACGACGATCGAAACGGCCTGGACGAAGTAGAGCAGGATCAAGGACGTCTGGGCGGTTTGTTGCGGCCATGACTATAACTTTCTGATTTTGTTCGAATCCGTCCATCTCAACGAGTATCTGATTCAAAGTCTGTTCACGTTCATCATTACCACCACCTGTGCCAGAACCTCGAGCACGTCCAACAGCATCTATTTCATCAACGAAGACGATAGCTGGTGCTGATTGCTTGGCCATATTGAAAAGATCACGAACACGAGAAGCGCCAACACCGACGAACATTTCGACGAATTCAGAACCAGAAATAGAGAAAAATGCTACACCAGCTTCACCTGCTACTGCACGTGCTAGAAGTGTTTTACCAGTGCCAGGCGCGCCCATAAGGAGAACACCCTTTGGAATCTCTGCACCAATTTCAATAAATTTCTTTGGATTTTTTAAGAAATCAACAATTTCTGAAAGTTCTTGTTTTGCTTCTTTGGCACCAGCAACGTCTTTAAAAGTAACTTTCTGTTTTACATCATCTGGCATAGTGATGCGTGCCTTTGATTGTCCGAATGACATCGCTTGCATACCAGCACCACGCATCTGACGTGTGAGCATCCAAACAAAAAGTGCCAAGAAAAGTAGAGGAACGATGAATGGCGCTAGCTGTCCAATCCAATACCATGTACCGGAAGGTGCCAACACACTGAGAGTTGTCGAAGCAAGTTCGGCCGGAGTAACACCGAAACGAGTAAGACTATCCGTCAGGGATGAATCTGTTTCTCGATCTGCAACTTTTGTTGATTTGTCAGCATAAGTTGCGACGACTTGTGTGTCCTGGATTGAAAGTGAAGTCACAATTCCCTTCTTTATGTCACCGGCGAGCGAAGAAAGTGGAATAGACGTAGACGGTACATTCTTACTTGAAAATTCAGTATAAAAAGTGACGATCAATAAAAATACCAGGACTACAGTGGCTAAAGAATTTAAGAAATTAAGACGTGGAAATCTACTCTTCTTTTGACGAGAATTAGGCTGATTTTGACCATTTCTAGGGTTATTATTCTGTGGATTCATGGGGTAAGGATTATAGATTAGAGGCTTTGATTATACACGAAAAAGCTCTAAAAGGAAGAATTTATCAAAAAAATTAATAAAAAAGGCCGCCCAAGAAAATGTAGGCGGCCGAGAAAAGCGAGAAAATTATTTGGATTTATCTTTTTGTGACACCGGCCAATCATGACCGGTGGTTGGATGGATCACGGCAATCCGTGGTGTAGGATTAGGACTACTGTATTGCTCCACGAAGTAGTCTGTCGACGGATTTTTTATATCCGCCTTTTCGCAAAGATCATTAATAAATTTTGAACCCCAGTCGAATTCGACATCAGGTTTCAAATCTATTTCTTCAGCAGAAAACATTTTTGTTTTCATGCTTACTGTGACATGCCCGTTGCTGCATTTTCGAAACTTAAAAACTGCGTGCACCTGAAAACCACTTCTTGTCGTGGAATGGTTACGCAGATGAAGCAGGCGATAATGCGTACCTGTTTTAGTACATTTACATCCTTGTTTTTTGCATTTATGCCGAAGCCTGTTGGCAACGAGATAGACAAGAATTACAGTGAGTATTGGCCATGCCGATCCTAGGCAAAATCCAATATTTAGTGATTTGATATCGAGCGATGCTATGTCGAAGTGCATTATTCCTCCAGATTTGGTTAAAGGTTACTGTTTTACGAAATGATTCAGTAAGAAATTACCATAAATCACTGAATTGGTCAACTAATATTCAAATACAAAAAAGCGAGCCTCGAGGACTCGCGATGAATTACGCTGCAACTGAAACATTCTTCGGTTGGAGCTCGTTGATAAGAACATCACGAGGTCTCCAAAAAGGAAAGAAGCGAATTGCCCATGGCGGGTGATCACTGCACTCCCTTGAACACCACCACGCCGAGTTGATGTAAACCGCCTCCTCCAATGTAACGATCTTTCCACAGAAACAGACGCAGACAAATATGTTGCTATTCATAAGTCCTCCATGTACATGATACTCCTTCCCCAAAATAAGATATGCACAGGTTAGTTGTTAAAAGCACTATAACTCAATGAACGTTGAGATTATCTTGCATGAAAAAACTGCAAAGCTTAAGGCCTTGCAGTTTCGCGTCCAATTAAATTTAATCGTATTTCCCGCCGAATGGTCCGGACAAAGTCGTGGCTGCACTGACAACCTTATGCATAAGGTCACGATAATCGTCTACCATTTGTTTTTCAATCTCTGGATCAGGGCTAGCATGAACTATCCAAAGTCCACCGAAATCATCAATGAAGCCTGTACCACTCTCACCAGGCCGAACATGATAATCGATAATGACAAAGACTTGTCCGTTTGTACCTTCACCTCTTCGTTCATAACCAAAAGGTGTTACCGTTTCTCCTGACACCAAAGAACGGAGGTGTACAATCTTCTTTTTGGCAATGACGACGTCGCCGTAAAAATTCTTGGCAATTTCACCATCAACATAAGTTGAGAAAGGAGCGAAGCTGACAGGTTTCGAAGCAAACGTAGCGACCACAGCGTCAGCACCTTTCAACTCATGGCTCGTCTTAATTATTTTATTAAGATAATATTCCGGCTCGTCAACCGAACTCCGAAGAGGTCGAAAACTGACAGTCTGACCTCCAGAAATATCCGTTCTGAAGACGTGCTCTGCCGTCATCAAAACCGGTCCATGGTCCTTGTCCATCATAACGGTTCCGACGCAACAAAATGCTTTGTGTTCCCAACCTTGACGTTGATGATACACGGCAACAGGCTCCAATCCAGCGCAGACAACGTTTTCGGAAACTTTGGACCGAACATATGACTCGATGTCCTGCTCGTCTAATAATGCAGGTTTCGGTGTCTTGGGTATCCAGCAATAGATACCAAGGAGTATTAAGACCAAGATTACAAGACTTGTAACAATGATCCCACCATTCTTCTTTGGTTGCTTCTGCTTTTTGGGCAACCCCGTTTTAAATTTCTTTTTCATACCAACCTTTCAACGAACGCGTCACTTATGCTCTGTGGAGCGATTGAGGTGTAGTGACACACCTATGTTTGTTTGTGCTAAAAAAACAGTAGCATTTTTATTTACTGTTGTCAATGGATATCATAATTCACTAAATATATCAGAGCATATCCAACTTCCCCCTCGTGATTATTCCAAAGTATCCAGTTGTAGGAATTCCATTTGCCTTCTGAAATTTGATTAAAGCAGCTTTAGTTGCATATCCAAAGCAATTGGTTTCTTTTCCAACTGAGCCTGGTCCAGTTGAAGTAACAGTGAAGCCGTGAGTATTTAGAAATGTCTGAAGGACTTTAACATCAGAACCTGTCATACCAAGTGTAAGGTTTCTAGTAAATGATTGCGTACTTGGAACAGAAATGATCGTTGTGAAATGTCTCAATGAGTTAAGGTAAGCGGTCGTGGCAGGCCCTGGAGCTAGGAGAGAAGCGAGAGCTGCAGATGAGATCGTACCTCCACTTGATGAATTCGAGACTGTGGTCAAAGGTGCAGGAACAGCTAAGGTCGTAAAGGAAATAATAGAGCCAGTTGTTGTACCATTGCCATTTACTGCGTACGCCCGGAAATAGTAAGTGGTGTTTGCGGTAAGATTGGAGAGTGTGGTTGCAAAAGAGACTGCACCAATTTGAGCACCAGTTGAGGTGGTGGCTGTACCTGCTCCGAGCGTTGGAGAAGTACCCCAGGCAAAGCCTGAATCAGTAGCATTCGATCCTCCTGTTGAAAGTATAGAACCATTCAAAGTAACCCCTGTCTGAGTAATATTACCTAAAGCATTTGTTGAAACTGAGGCATTTGTAGAAGGAGTAACTGAATTGGAAACAGTTGATGCGGAACTAGTACCAATGGCATTAGTAGCAACCACAGTAAAAGTATATGGCGTTCCATTGGTAAGACCTGTAATGATATGAGTAAGAACTGTTGTTCCACTATTTGTGTCAGTACCTCCAGCAGGATTGGATATAACAGTATAACCAGTAATAAAAGTACCACCATCAGTAGTTGGAGAAGTAAAAGTGATTGAAGCTATAGTGTTACCGGCAGTTGCTACAGGTGAAGTCGGTGCACTTGGAACAGTAATTGGAAGAGTAGAAGTTGAGAGAATTACTCCAGTTGAGGTACCTTGAGAATTAACTGCATAGGCTCTGAAATAATAAGTTGTTGAAGCTGTAAGACCGGAAATATTCAAATTGAAATTCCCTGCTCCAGCCTGACTACCTACACTGGTCGTAGCTGTACCTGTCGTCAAACTTGAACTCGTACCGTATGCAAAACCCGAGTCAGTGATAGAAGCGCTACCCGTATAACTAATGTTGGCATTTAAAGTCAGCGAAGAGGTCGAAACTGCGCTTGGAGCCGAAGTAGTCAAAAGGGGTGAAGATAGGTTGGAGAAGAGTGCAAAATCGTTATATAGATTGCCGCCGACAGTAGTAAAGACTCCTCCTGCATATAGTTTTGATTTGTCTGGAGAAAGAGCCAGGGCATAGACAGCGCCACTCATATTTGGATTAAAAGCAGGAGTTGCTGAAGCAGTAGTGGTATTTATTGCCGCCAATCTATTGTAAGTTACTCCTCCTACTGTAGTGAAAGCTCCTCCTGTATAGAGGGTTGAATTATCTGAGGAGAGAGCTAGAGCGTACATAATATTATTCAAATTTGGATTGAAAGTCGTACTAGCATTACCATTAGTTGTATTTATTGCAGCCAAGTCATTATATGTTACCCCTCCAACAGCAGAGAACGATCCTCCTGTATAGAGTGTTGAATTATCTGATGAGAGAGCTAAAGCACTGACTGTAAAATTAACATTTGGATTAAATGCAGGAGTTGCTGAAGCAGTGGTGGTGTTGATAGCGGCCAGTCTATTGTATGTTACTCCTCCGACCGTGGTGAATTGTCCTCCTGCATAAAGTGTTGAACCATCAGGGGTAAGTACCAAAGCTGAGACAGTGCTACTCATGTTTGGATTGAAGGCTGGTGTTGCTGAAGCAGTGGTAGTGTTGATGGCAGCCAGTCTATTGTATGTTACTCCTCCGACTGTAGTGAAAACTCCTCCTGTATAGAGTAATGATCCATCTGAGGAAATAGCTAATGCATTAACAGTACTACTCAAATTTGGATTGAATGTGGTGCTAGCCGTGCCGTTTGACGTATTAATAGCCGCCAAACGATTGTACGTCACGCCACCGACTGTGGTGAAGTTACCTCCTGCATAAAGCGTTGAACCATCAGGAGAAATTGCTAGAGCAAATACACTACCGCCTGTTACATTTGGGTTGAAAGAATTATTTAAAATCTTACCAGTACTATCAAGAGCAGCTAGACCATTTCGTGTAGCTCCATTTATAAAAATGGCTACATTACTACCAAAATATATTTGTGATCCATCAGAGGATAAAGCGAGCGTCTTAACAATACTACTCATGTTCGGACTAAAAGCCGGAGTTGCAGAGGCTGAAGTTGTATTGATAGCAGCTAGATCATTATAGGTTACTCCTCCAACTTTACTAAATTGTCCTCCAGTATAAAGAGTTGAGCCATCCGAAGATAGCGCAATAGAATATACCGTTCCATTCAAATTAGGATTGAAAGCGGGAGTCGCAGAAGCTGTGACTGTACTTATAGCTGCCAAGTTATTATAGGTTACTCCTCCCACTTTATTAAATTGTCCTCCTGCATAAAGTGTTGAACCATCAGAGGACAGTAACAAAGTGTAGACACTGCTTTGCATATTCGGATTGAATGCGGGTGTTGCAGAAGCTGTGGCTGTACTTATAGCCGCTAAATTATTATAGGTTACACCTCCAACCTTGCTAAAAAAACCTCCGGTATAAAGTAATGAACCATCAGAAGAAAGTGTGATGGTGTATATCGTACTACCACTACCCATATTTGGATTGAAAGTCGTACTAGCTGTTCCATTAGAAGTTTTAATCGCTGCCAAACCATTATATGTAACGCCTCCTACAGAACTAAAACCACCTCCAGCATAAAGAGTTGAGCCATCAGGAGTAAGTGCGAGAGTATATACAAAGAAATTCATATTTGGATTGAAAGTCGTACTAGCATTACCATTAGTAGTATTTATTGCAGCCAAATAATTGTATGTAACTCCTCCTACAGTAGTAAATTGTCCGCCAGTGTACAAAGTTGAAGTAGTGGTTGAAAGAGCAAGAGCAAGAACTGTACTGCCAACATTAGGATTGAAATTGGGATCAACGGTATTATTTGAAAGTATATGAGCAAGGTTATTTCTCGTCGAAGTACCGACTTGAGTAAATGTTCCACCAATATACCAGCCACCAGAACCGTCAGGGATTACTACACTCAGTGTTCCATTAACAATTGGTGACGATGTAGAAATAATTCCAGTAGAGGTAGCTGTACTAGCAAATCCACCAATATTAGTACCGACATACGTAAAACCTCCACCAAGATATACTCCAGAACTGGTAGCTACTATTGCAGATACTTGACCATTAGGTCCCAAAGTTCCAACATCTGGAGCAGACAAAAAAGTTGCATGGGCGTAAAAAGGAACTAGTACACATAGTACCAAGATGACTGTAAATATGTATGTTGTGCGTTTCAAAATAATAAGTCTAAAAACTCAATATTACATATTATTTCATGCCAAATAGATAAAAGATAGCTGATGAATTTGAGTCAAATCTTTACATAATTACTACATAAAAGAAAAAGACCTTCGCGAGAGAAGCTTGCAAAGGCTTTCTCATGAAGGTTTTGAGTTTCGATTATACCCAACCAGCCTTAATCAGGTTACATAAATTACTAGCGAGGTTTATCAAACCTAACCAGTCAATATCTGGTTCCGACTTAGCACTGCAAAGTTGTTGAATTGCAGGAATGAATGGCTCGAACGAACTCATGGATATATACATGTCATCAGGGACAAGTTTCTGTAGGTGTTTTATTACCTGATCCGTAACACCTTCGCTGTAGGTCAGCTTATTCGTCTCCCCAGCGAGCTTCAATAATGAATGTATTGCAACTTCTCTAGACATAATTTTCAAAAAAGGCGTTTCACCTTTGTCCTGTGGTTAAAGGCAGGAATACCTCAAAACTGCTACTAAATATAGTAGCATATTTATATATAAAAGTCAA
>CAIRAF010000062.1 GCA_903876465.1 uncultured bacterium
ACCACCGAGATCTACACAGGCGAAGACACTCTTTCCCTACACGACGCTCTTCGATCTGCCACGGTCGACGCCCTGCGCAACGCGGGCCTCACCCAATCCCAATAATGAAAGAAGCTATCTCAAATTACCCGTTCAAACTATGCTGGCGAATTCTCTTGGAACCTACAACTTACTGGAAATTGCCAAAAATAAAAATTCCAAATTTCTTTTCGCCTCAACCTCGGAAATCTACGGTGATCCGGAGGTTTCTCCGCAACCCGAAAGTTATTTTGGCAATGTCAACCCCAATGGTCTAAGATCAGTTTATGATGAAGCAAAAAGATTTGGAGAAGCAATAACGTTTGCATATTTACGCAAGCACGATTTAGATGCCAGAATTATCAGGATATTTAACACATACGGTCCGAATATGCAAAAAGATGATGGCCGTGTAATTTCAAATTTTATCAATCAGGCACTTGAAGAAGTTCCAATTACAATCTATGGCGATGGCAATCAAACCAGAAGTTTATGTTATATCGATGACCTGCTTGAAGGAATCCTGGCTGCCATGCTAACAAAAGATACCAAAGGAAGGGTTATAAATCTTGGAAACCCTGATGAACGTAACATTAAGGATATTGCCTTACTTATCAAACAACTTACCGGCTCAAAAGCACAGATCACCAATGAAGCCCCCTCCCCGGAAGATCCCAAAAGACGGAAGCCTGATATCTCCTTCGCAAATAAACTTCTGCAATGGCAACCCAAAATAACACCTAGATCAATAATGAACATGCCTGCAGAAATCAGTTTTAGGGGTTTTTTCAGAATATCAGTAAAAATATCAGTTGAAAAATAAAAATAAGCGATTGAAATTGCCCCAACGAGAACGACTGATATTATTAAGCCTGGTTGGACAAAGTCTGTCATGTGGATAATTGTATCATATTCGTTTTCTTTTGCTATATCCGTTATAATGAGTAAATAAAGATATGAAAAAATTTACAGTTCTGGAATCAACTATCATAGGTTTCTTTATTGGAGTTGTAGCTTCAACGTACACACTCTTTCTTGATAGTACAGGAGGGTTTATAAGTCCAGTTTTAAATTTTATCTCTTTGCGACCTTTGATCCAAGTTATTTCATCTCCTGGTGAAGCATTTATAGTGACAAGTTTTTTGTATATTGTAGCCGTTTATACTTTTTATGGAATTATCGCTGGATTTCTTATAAAGAAGAGCGATAAAGTGACTTTTTTTATTATTTCAACCGTTTTAATTTTATTTGGAATAATACTGTATCAACAAATCACTGGGGTGGCGCCGATTCAAACAATGCCAGTTGTTTCGAATATGATTGTCACGCATCCGGTTATTCAGAAGGATGATTCTAAGATTCCTGAACAGTATTTTGGTAATGAGGTCACAGGTGATCTCAATGGTGACGGTGTTGCTGATGTTGCTTTTATTATTCCTAGAAATGATTCAGACAGGGGAATTTTGTATTATTTAACTGGTGCATTAGCTACTTCAACAGGCCATATTGGTACTAATCTTCTATTTCTAGGGAATAATGTTATTCCTCAAGTTATAAGTATTACTGACGGTGTCATAGATATTTCCTATTTAAACGCTTCAAATAAGACTTCTACAACAACAAAAGATTTCTTCGCTAAAGTCATTGGAGGTAAACTTGAACAAATCGTAAAATAGTGTTGATAACTGGAGGTTATTCACATATTTTTCTTTGTAAAATATGGCATAGGTGATAAAATATAAGCATAGAGTCTCATGTTTTGAGATTCACGTATCCTACCCAGGATTTTAGTCGCTTTTATTATTAAAATTAATTTTAAATACCATGTTTGGACTTGGAACAAAGGAGATTATCATCATCGCAGCGATCATTGTATTGCTCTTTGGTGCAAAAAAGGTCCCAGAGCTCGCAAAGGGGATTGGTCAGGCTGTACGTCATATTCGTGGCGGGTTCAAGGATGAACCAGTTGTTGACGACAAGAAGAAGCAGTAGAAACCAATAGAAAGTAATTAGTACACCAGAAGGAGTTGAAGTAA
>CAIRAF010000063.1 GCA_903876465.1 uncultured bacterium
ATGGGACCCCTTTTTTCAAAAGAGCGTTGATTTTTGGAAAGAAGAAGGGGGCATGCTTTTGTATCGTCATTTTCCAGTTAATCCACAAATGCAAATGATTTATCGTGGTATCGACCTACGTTCCTTCAGTCTTTCCTTCACATTCACACCAAAATCAGCAAAGGAAGCTCAATCGGTAAAAGATATAATTTACACATTCAAACGCCATTTTGCTCCTAAATTGCAAAACGCTAAGGTATCATCGAATGAAAATATGTTTCTAATTGCTCCCTCAATTTTTAATATAGATTTCAATTTAGGTTCAAAACAAAACGTATTTCTTCCTAGATATGGTGATTGTGTTCTGGTTGATATCGATGTTAATTACGCTCCTAATGGTTGGGCTGCATATGAAGATGGATCGCCGGTACAGACCACTTTGAATCTTCAATTCCGTGAAATTGAAATGGTTACCAGAGACAAATTGGATAATGGTTATGATTCTGGTGCTACCTTCAATAAATCTGGCTTTGATCCAATGAATATAGATTCGGGTAATTCAACCGGCGCAGCACAATTGGACAAATCTACAGTAATTGGCCAACGAGGTCTTCGTTAATGAAATACTTCGATACTCTACCAAAAATCTACATTGATGACTATAATGGTAACTACATTTTAGCTACTAATCTATTAGCACGTTCGGAATTGATACCATCTTTATTGAAAAACCCTTTGCTTTTCTATGCATATGACATTCAGGAAGGAGACACACCTGATAGTATTGCAAACAAATATTATGGTGATCCTTATCGTTATTGGATGATTTTCTTTGCCAATCAGATTATAGATCCACAGTGGGATTGGCCAATGACCAGCCAACAGTTCGGTGATTACCTAGTTGACAAATACTCCGCATATGCGCTTTCCGTTGATGTGGGTGTGGTAACCGGTTATTGCACAGCGACAATATATGGTTATACAAAGACTATTTCTACCGTTGACGGACTTTCAGGTGTGACAACCACAAATACCTATAACATTGATTTGCCGACATATCAATCATTACTTACTTCTGTCAACACCCAGTATTTTCCTGATGGAAACTATGTGACTCAGATTGTTACCAAGACGCCTCTGAGTATATACGACTATGAAACGCAACAAAATGAAGCGAAACGATCAATAAACTTGATTAATAATCAATACGTTTCGTTGATTGAATCCCAATTCAAATCACTAATGAGTAACTAATTGTCCAACAATAACGCTCCAGCAAAGCCTGGTATACTTTATCCCAATGACTTTTCGCTAGTCAATTTGACACTTCTAACGTCCGTTATGACAATGGATATGAAGTTGATGTTGACTGAGCTTTCATACAACGAGGACTTATTCAATAATACAGCCTCAGGTTACCTGATGATTGTGGATTCATCAGGTTTCATTGAATCCTTGAATATGATGGGTAATGAATATATTCGAATGACCTTCGGTAAAACCGGAGATTCAATCAATCAAATCGACAAATTATTCAGAGTCTATAAGGTTGACAAGAGGCAACCCGAAGGCAACTTGAACACCGAATCTTACAGTCTGTACTTCTGTTCGGAAGAAATTCTATTGTCTGAACAATATAAGGTAAGTAAATCATATCGCGGCAAAGCAATTTCCGACAATATTTCAGATATTCTGAACACATATCTTAAAGTTCCGGCAACAAAAATTGGGACCATCGAGCCGACATATGGAGTCTATGACTTTATCATTCCCAACATCAAACCACTTGATGCAATTAACTTTTTAGCCACATATGCTAGACCGCAGGCAGACAAGGCCGGCGCTGATATGGTATTCTATGAAGACAAAAATGGATTTAATTTTAGGTCGCTACAGAGCTTAATTACACAACCGGTTTATGTCAATTATAGCTATGAGCCTAAAAATATTACAAAGGACATGAACAAAAAAGTTTATACCGTTTTAACTTATGAATTCATGGATTCATTCGATACTCTACATGCAGTTAATGCAGGTATTTTCGGAAATCGCTTAATATCCGTTGATCCATTACTTCGTAGGTACAAAACCACCGATTTTAATTATGCGTCATACGCTTCACAGAATAGTACTCTGAATAATAATCCTATTATTAATAATTATAAGAATCGTTTTAGTGATACTATGGTAGATACTTCAGAAGCCGTTTTAAAACTGGCTTATACAAATCATGACCAATGGGAATCACCTCCTATTAAAAATAATCCAACATCCGTTGATAGAGATTTGTATGCAGAAACTTTTATACCTTATCGTTCCGCTCAACTAAACCTTTTAAATTATACAAGAGTTAAGATATCAGTACCTGGCGATCCTGGCATAACCGTGGGTCGTGTTGTTAATTTCGCATTATTGTCAAAAAATCCGAAGAATAAATCTCCGGACCAATTCTATTCCGGCAACTATCTAGTGACTGCCGTGAGACATCTGATTAACACTAAAGAATATAAAACGATGCTTGAATTGGCTAAAGACAGCACTACAGGTCAGTATGCAGGTGTCGATAACAGTACAACAATATGGCAAAATACAGTTAAGGGAATAATGAAATGAAGGCGGTAACTAGTTTTGCTGGATTGAATGGTTTC
>CAIRAF010000064.1 GCA_903876465.1 uncultured bacterium
ACAAAAATTAAGATAACAATTCCTGAGGGATTTGATTCAAGAAATATCACTAAGCTTTTAAATAAGAATATTCCAAATTTTGCTTCAAGTACTTTCTATCTTTTAGCAAAAACTAATGAGGGTTATCTTTTTCCAGATACTTATTATTTCTATCAAAACACAACTCCTGAACAAGCTATCCAAGCTATGCAGTTGAATTTTAATAATCAATTACTGGACATTTCATCATCAACAAAAAGTTTCTCTAAAAATAATAAAGTCACTATGGATGACATTGTGACAATGGCATCGATAGTTGAAAAGGAGGCTACTTCATCTGTAGATAGGGCTATTATCGCTGGTATTCTTTGGAAAAGATTGGCTGATAAATATCCTTTGCAGGTTGATCCACCTTTTTATTATATTCTCGGTAAGGATTCATCTCAATTAACTATTGATGATCTTGCTATAGATTCTCCATATAATTTGTATAAAAATAAAGGATTGCCTCCAACTCCGATCGATAATCCTGGAATCGATGCTATTCTTGCTACTGTAAATCCAACAACAACTAAGTATTGGTATTATCTGTCAGATTCAAAAGGGAATATGCACTATGCGGTTACTTATGCAGATCATTTATTGAATAAGGCAAAGTATGTCAATTAACAAATATCACTACTGGGTAAATTAGTTAAAAAATATCCCCGGCAGTGAAGTCGGGGAATTTCATGAAAAATTCTCAATGATTTTTGCTTGTTGTAGCATTTGTCCAAGTTGCTTACGAGCAATAACTTGCTGAGGTAACTTGAATCCAGATCCATTGATATGGGGTAGTATGGATTTAATGTCATCCCTGATTACCCACAGTTGAAGCCCATTAATATTTTCATTAAGAAGCATACCCAGCCCATCATCTAGGTCTTTTAATAACTCAAGATTGAACGAGGTGATAATGAATTCAATTCGATTGTGCAATAGGTGATGCATAACATCACCAACTGTTCTTGCGTGTAAGACTATATTGTTAAAACCAATTGAAATTGAAAAATCGTCTGCCATACGATCATCAATTTCAGCGAGAATGATGTTCATATGGTTAATTTTTATTTGTTTTTAGTTTGTGCTTGTTTTGCCCACATGATACTCTTTTTGACATGAAAAGCAATCAGAGACAAGGGCGTACAATTAATCTCAGAAATAAGGCCACAAAGGTCTTTGTAGGCATGTCAGGAGGGGTGGACAGCTCGGTATCAGCTGCTTTGCTAAAACAAGCAGGGTATGACGTCACAGGTGTCTTTATCAAGGTCTGGCAACCTGATTGGATAGAGTGCACTTGGCGTGATGAGCGTCATGAGGCCATGCGTGTTGCTGCTCACCTAGGTATTCCTTTTGTCACCTTGGATCTTGAGAAAGAATATAAGGAAGGTGTTATTGATTATATGATAGCTGAATATTCCGCAGGCAGAACACCTAATCCTGATGTTATGTGTAATCGCGAAGTGAAGTTCGGTGCATTCTGGAAGTGGGCGAAGTCACAGGGTGCAGAATATGTAGCGACGGGGCATTATGCTCAGGTAAAGAAATTAGAAATTTGGAGTTAGAAGAATATGAATTGCTTGCTGGTGTTGATAAGAATAAAGATCAATCATATTTCCTTTGGACACTTAATCAAGATGATTTGAAGCACATCTTATTTCCAGTTGGACATCTGGAGAAACCTGAGGTGCGTAAGTTGGCAAAGAAATTTAAATTACCGAATTCTGACAAGAAAGACAGCCAGGGACTTTGCTTTATAGGAAAAATAGATGTGAAGGATTTTCTGGCTCATTACATCAAGACAGAAATGGGAAATGTTCTCAATGAAAAGGGTGAAATCATCGGTACTCATAATGGTGCACTACTTTTGACCATCGGAGAGCGTCATGGATTCACTATTGATCCAAAGTTTAAGACTGCACATGATGAAGCGTATTACGTGGTGAGTAAGGATGTGAAGAACAATACGATCACTGTTTCAAATATGAGAACATTGGAAGAAATCAGTAAAAGAGAGATCCTCGTTTCGAGAGTTAATTGGGCGTGTGTGGTGCCAAAAGTTGGTGAGTCTATTCAAATTCGCGTGCGATATCGACAAGCTCTTACTCCTGCGGTCATTAAATCAATTAATGGTTGTAAAGCCGTTATTTTTCCTGAAAGAGAAGTTGATGCTGTCACACCAGTGCAGTCATTGGTTATGTATAAAGGTGAGGAGTGTCTGGGGGGTGGGGTTATTAATTAAAATTGTTTGGACGAACTGAAATCGTCCATGGCTTAAAATAAGGATGGACGAAAATTTTTCGTCCAGGCGTTTTTGGTAATAGTATGTCCTGGGTCAGGTGTTATAAAAGCCCTATAAGACTGAATTTAATTAAATTCACAACCGGCGCCCGACTTAAC